>JAJBWD010000420.1:0-7703 GCA_032907345.1 Bacillota bacterium
ACAATTTCCTTAATAAAATATATTAAAATTTATAATAAATATTCATTATAAATATTGACAAAAATACTTCATTATATTCAATAAATTTCCTTAATTATCTCCATCTAAATACCTTTTTTTGGATATATGCGACTCCCTGATACATGATGAATGCTATTAATGAAAGAATGATGATGCTCATCATAACCATATCCAGCTGGGCAATCTGGCCTCCGTATATAATTAAAAAGCCAAGCCCTTCCTTTGCTACAAGAAATTCTCCCATTATAACTCCTACCCAGGATAAGCCTACATTTATTTTAAGAGCTGAAATAATAGTACTAAGTGATGCAGGTATGATCAGGCTGCTCAGGATCTGAAGCTTTTTCCCTCCAAAAGTTTTTATAAGCTTAACCTTATTTTCATCTACATCCAGGAAACCATTTAAAACTGTAATAATCGTTACAATAATAGATATAAGAAGAGCGATGATTATAATAGCTGATATTCCGTTTCCTACCCAAAATATAATAATAGGGGCAAGTGCCACCTTAGGCAGGGCATTTAGCACAACTAAATAAGGATCCAGAACCTTATTTAAAAAATCTGACCACCATAATATAACTGCGATAAGGCTTCCCAGTATGGTACCTGATACAAAGCCTACAATTGTTTCATAGCAGGTAATTAAAATATGCCTGAATAATGTTCCTTCTGTATATATCTTAACTAAGCTTTTCCACATCCTAGATGGTGTAGAGGTAAGAAATGGGTCAATCAGCTTAGTGTCCCCGGCTATTTCCCATATAATGAATATAGAGAAAAGAATTACCAGCCTAACAATTACTATTTTTATTTTTCTGTATTTAAGTTTTTTTATATATTCCTCCTGCTCTTTACTCATAGATGTTAAGCTCCTTCCATATCTTATTAAAATATAATCTGAAACTTGGATCTTCACGGCGCTGAAGAGGAGTCAGATTTTTATCTATATCTATCTTAATTTCTTCTTTAATTTCAGCGGGTCTGTTTGAAAGAATAATAACTCTGTCAGACATAGAAATGGCTTCTGCTATATCATGAGTTACCATCAGTGCTGTTTTTCTTTCCTTTTTTATGATATCTGATACATCATCATTAACCTTAAGTCTGGTTTGATAGTCAAGAGCTGAAAATGGTTCATCCAGAAGAAGTATTTTAGGATCTAATGCCAGGGTTCTGAGAAGCGCAACTCTCTGCCTCATTCCCCCGGATAACTCTCTTGGTTTTCTGTTAATAAATCCGGAAAGGTTATATTCTTTGACCAGGCTGTTTATATGTTCTCTGCTTTTATCATCAAATTTTTTCTGTATTTTAAGGCCAAGTGCAACATTATCAAATACAGAAAGCCAGTCAAATAATTCATCATTCTGAAACATATATCCTATATCCGGGGATATATCCGTGAGAGGTTTTCCATCTAAATAAATATCTCCGCAGGAGGGTTTAATCAGGTGGGCAATAATATTAAGAAGAGTTGATTTCCCACAGCCGGAAGGACCAACCAGGGATACGAATTCTCCGTCATCTATGGAAAAACTGATATTTTTAAGAGCCGGTGTCTCACCAAGCTTGCTGTGATAATTCATACATATTCCATTTACCATTAATTTACACATATAAGACTCCTGATATTACTTTAGAAAAATGCATAATCATATATTAAAATTTTCAGCATAAAAATATGAAAAAAGCTAAATAGTTATTATGCAATTTCTTACTAAATTATTATATGAATAATAAATTAATAATGCTAAAGGATTTTCAATGATTTCCTTCGGTGCATAAACAGTGAATATTCTCCATATTATAAGGTAAAAATAAAACCAAATTTCTTATTAAATTTACTTTTTTATGTTAATAATTTGTTAACTTTATAACAAATTTACAGTAAACGATACGAATAAACGTTTACTTGGTTTAAAATATAATTTCTCCGGTTTAACCGGATTAATAGTCAAATACTATCGTTAATCACAGCTTTGCCTATATATATTTCTAATCCTTTATAATGCTCTTACATCCACCATTTGTAATATAATAATCACTAGGAATACAATAGGATTTGTTTAAGAGGGAGGTGAAACCATGGAATACACATTAAAAAATATAATATCCCTTGATAAAAGTGCAGCAGATTACAGAGAAAGCCTGGACAAAAAATTAACCGAAGAAAAAAAAGAATTTCAAACAGAAATTACCAAGATGAGTAAAGAATTTACAGATTCTCTCCAAAAGGAAGAGGATGAGATAATGAACAGGTATCTGATGGAAGCTGAAAAGACTGCTGCAGACAGAAAGAAAAATGGGGATCTGGAACTGGGCCTTTTGAGGGAAAAGTATCAAAGCTCGAAACATGAAATAGTAGAAAAAATATTTTCTACACTTCTAAAGAACGTGTAGGGGTGATTTAATGGGTAACGTAGAAAATTTTGCAGCTTTAAATACTAAAATAAAAGCCTTACAAGGTAAAATGCTTACAGAGTCGCAGTATAACGGACTTTTAAAAACTAAAAATTATTACGAAGCTTTAAAATATCTTAAAGAGAATACCTATTACAGTGAAGCCTTAAAAGATATTAACATTTTAGATATTCACCGAGGTGATTTGGAGATTATATTAAAGAAATACTACGTTGATATATTCTTCAAGTTAAACCATTTTGTAAAAGGGAACTTTAAAGAAATGCTTCAGCTTCTTTTTCTACAGCTTCAAATAGAAGATTTGAAAGTTATATTCAGAGCAAAATATGTAGATAAAAAAGAAGATATCAGACATCTTCTTATAACCTACGGAAGTCCAATGAATCAAATACCCTATGATGAACTTATAGCAGAAAAAAATATGGAAGCCTTATCAAAAAAGCTGAAAGACAGAAAGCTTTTTAAGCATATTCCACCGCTTTTATTCAATTTTAACAATGAAAGTTTATTCAGGCTGGAAATGGCTCTTGATTTTGAGTATTTCAGTGCTGTGAGAAAATTTATCAAAACAATGGATGAAGACAATGGTGAGATATTAAGGGAGATTAACGGATCTATCATTGATATGCTTAATGTTCAATGGATTTACAGAGGCAGGCACTATTATAAGCTAAGTCCGGAAGAGCTCTTTAACTATACCATTTATAAAGGAAATAAGATAAACAGCTGCATGATCAGAAAATTATGTTATGCAAAAGATGACGATGAGTTTTATAGTCTGATTTCAGGCACTGTCTATGGAAGCATATTTGTAAATGCCAGAGGCAAAGATTACCTGATTGAGAAAGAAACAAATACTTTTATAAAAAAACAGCTGAGCAGATATAGATCTACGGGGAAGCTGAATATATCCTTAACCTTGTCCTATATTCAGCTAATGGAAATTGAGCTTAGGGATATAATATCTATAGTTGAAAACAAAAGATATATGTATGAAGAATCCAAAGCTGTTGAATATATAACAAAGGGTATTTGATTGTGGGGTGGTATATTGGCTATTGAAAAGATGAATATAGTAAACATAATAGGACATATTGGGAATTTAGACAGAGCAGCAAAGGATATAGTGCTTTCTGATTCCGTTCATTTAGTAAATGCTATAAGTTATTTAAACAGCTCAGATATTTTTATTGAAAAAAACCAGGAAAATATTGAAGCCATATTTGAATCTCAATACATTAAGCCTTATATGTTAATTTCAGATTATAGCGATGCTAAGACTAAAATGGATAAAATACTTGAACTATGTACAGTTAAAGGAATGCCTCCGATAAAAGAAAATGAACTTATATTTTCTTATTTGGAGTTAAGAGACAGAATTGAACAGCTTTATCAGAAATACAATATTCATTATGAAAATCTGAATGATTATAAAGATGAATGGGAAAAAAATGAAGACAGCTTAAAGCATCTGGAATTTATAAAAGATATGAATATATCTTTGAAGGAAACTGCAGAATTAAATTATTTCAAAATGGAAGTTTTTAAAACTACCAGGGTAAATATGCTTAAGATCAAAGATAATTATGAAAATATTTCTTCAATAATAATAAAAATATTTAAAAATGAAGAATATGAAGTTTTTCTTTCCTTTACGCCCTATCTGCTTGAAGAAGAGGCTGATAAAGTGTTCAGATCATTAAACTGTGAAAGAATAATTATCCCGGAGGGTTATGAAGGAACTGCAAAGGAAATGATATCAAAGATATCAGAGCGAAACAGACAGCTGGTTAGTCTTATAAAGGAAACAAATAAAGAAATAGATAAGCTTTCCAAGGAAAACAGCAAGCTTATAGATATATTGTCAAAAAGCCTGGAACTGGAGATGAAATCAGGTGAGGTAAGGGAAAATACTGCTCTTACCAATGAATTCTTTTATATATGCGGCTATGTGCCTGAAGGTCTCATGACTGAATTTAAAAACAGGCTTTTAAGTGATGACAGCAGCCTAATTATAGCAGATGAAAAAATAAAATCCAGGGATGAAGTTTTAAATCCCCCTACAAGACTTGCAAATAATTCCTTCTTTAAACCCTTTGAATCAATGGTAAGGATGTATGGTATTCCTTCCTATAATGAACTGGATCCAACCATATTTTTGGCTATAACATATATGATAATGTTTGGAGCCATGTTCGGTGATGTAGGTCAGGGCTTCGTAATACTCCTGGCAGGTTTAATTTTAGAATTTAAATTAAAGAGAAAAAATCTCGGAGGTGTTTTTGCAAGACTTGGCATATCTTCCATGATTTTTGGAACACTATATGGGGAAATATTTGGCTTTGAAGCTATTCCGGCTATTTTAGTAAGGCCTATGGAAAATATAACCCAGGTTTTAGTAACCGCCATAATATTCGGAAGCATTTTAATAATTCTGGGTTTCATATTAGGGCTGGTAAACAATTATAGAAACAAGAACCTGGAAGAAGGGGTTTTCGGAAAAGAGGGTCTCACAGGTTTAGTTTTATATATTACCATGCTTGCATTTGGACTCTCAACAGTTCTTAAGAAAAATGTAATTCCATCTTATTTATGGATAATATTATTTGTTGTTTTGCTGGGACTCATACTTCTTAAGGAACCTATATCAAACCTTATAAGGGGAATAAGGCCTCTGTACAGCGTAAGCAAAGGGGATTATTTCATAGAAGGAAGCTTTTCTCTTCTTGAGGCAGTATTAAGTTTATTTTCAAATACACTGTCTTTCATAAGGGTTGGAGCTTTTGCACTGAACCACGTAGGATTGTTTATTGCCTTTGATGCACTGGCTCATATGATGAGCAATAAATTTGGCAGCTTTATTATGTATTTATTGGGGAATCTCTTAATTTTAGGTCTTGAGGGAATGATAGTATTCATTCAGGGATTAAGACTTGAGTACTACGAGTTATTCAGCAGATATTACAGCGGAGAGGGACTAACCTTCAATCCTGTAACTATAAACAGAGATTATTTTATTGAAAATAAAATACTAAACAGAAGATTAAAAAAAGCCATTTCAGCAGGCAAAATATCAGTATAATTTAGGAGGTAATTTTATGTTTTATGTATTAATTTTATTATGTATGGTTGTTATATCCACTTTAACTTATGGTGTTGTTGTAAAAGGAAAGGAAGAAATCGGAGGAGCTAAAAAAATAAAGAGAGCATTATTTGCTAACCTGGCAGCTTTTGTTCCTGTAATAACCTTCGCCATGATTCTAATGATCCCAAATGTAGTTCATGCAGCAACTGCAGGAGCATCAGGTTCTAATGGACTTGGATATATAGCGGCAGCACTTTGTACAGGTCTTGCTACCTGCGGTACAGGATACGCAGTAGGAGCCGTTGGTTCCTCCGCAGTAGGAGCAGTTTCTGAGGATTCTAAAATTCTCGGTAAGACAATAATATTTGTAGGTCTGGCTGAAGGTATTGCAATATATGGAATTATTATTTCAATAATGATACTTAACAGTTTAGGCTAGGTGATCATATGAAAACCTATTTGATCAGCGATAATGTTGACACCTATGTTGGGCTTAAGATATCCGGCATCTTAGGCGAAGTAGCACATACAAAAGAGGAAGTGCTGGGTATTCTGGAAAGGCTGCGAAAAGATAAGGAAATAGGAATTATAATAATCACTGAAAAAATCGGAGATTTAATTCCTGAAGAAGTTACAAAGATTAAACTTGAAAAAACCTTTCCTCTTTTGGTAGAAATACCGGACCGTCATGGCAGCACAAGAGGAGAAGACCACATTATGCGGTTAGTTAAGGAATCTATTGGTTTAAAGATCTGAGGTGATAGAATGACTACTATTGATGATAAATTAGAATTATTTAATAAGCTGATTTTTGAGAAGATATATACAGAAAAAAAAGTAGAAATAGATAAATTTAATAAAGAAAAAGAAGAATATTTAAAAAAAGAAAAAGAAAAACAGGAAGAAAAAAGGAATGATTTTATTTCTGATATGAATAAAAAGGCTGCAATAAAGAAAAATGAAATTATTGCCAAAGAGGAAATTGGTATTCAGCAGAAACTTCTTGTTTTGAAAAGAGAGCTTTTAAAAGAGACCATGTCAGCGCTGCAGGATAGGATAAGGGAATTTGCTGGGACAGAAGATTATAAGGATTTTCTTTTTAAACTGATAGAACAGAGCGGGAGCATCCTGGAAGATAAGAATTATTTTTTATATCTTACAGAGCAGGATAAAGAGAAATATGGAGATGAAATAAAAAAAGAATTATCATATAAAGTTAACGGAAATATAGAAATAAAATCTTCAGGACTGGATATTTTAGGCGGACTTATTATTGAAGAGGCAGAAGGAAGCTACAGAATAAATAATACCCTTCTTAGTAAACTTGATGACACAAGAGAATATGCAGGTCTGCTGCTTACAGACTTACTGGGATAGAGGTGCGGTATGAGTATAAATGGCAAAATAATAGGAATAAACGGACCGGTTATTAAGGCAACAGGAATGAAGAATTTTAAGATGAGAGAAATGGTTTCCGTTGGAAATAAGAAACTTTTGGGAGAAATCATCATTCTAGAGGGAGACCTGGCAACCATTCAGGTATATGAAGAAACCTCAGGCCTTAAAACAGGTGAAGATGTTATTCCAACAGGAAGACCGCTGTCTCTGAAACTGGGACCGGGAATAGTAGGGAATATATTTGATGGTATTGAAAGACCCCTTATAAAAATTAACGAAATGGAATTTGGATTTATTAAAGAAGGAATAGGACTTATTTCCCTGGATGAAGAAAAGCTTTGGTATGTTAAAATCACCTGCAAAGAAGGGGACAGTCTCAAAGAAGGGGATGTATATGCAGAGGTTCAGGAAACACCCCTTATACTTCATAAAATCATGGTACCACCGGGAAACTTTGGAAAGGTAGTTAAAGTTCTGCCTGATGGAAAGTATAATATAAATCAGGCAGTTGTTGAACTTCAGGGTGAAAAGGAGATTATATCCCTTCCTCTCTATCAGATGTGGCCTGTGAGAGACCCAAGGCCGGTGAGAGCCAGGAAGCGAATAAGGCTTCCTCTGGTGACCGGACAGAGAATACTGGACAGTTTCTTCCCTATAGCAAAGGGAGGTACAGTTGCAATTCCGGGAGGCTTCGGAACCGGAAAGACCATGACTCAGCATCAGCTGGCAAAATGGTCTGATGCAGATCTGATAATATATATAGGCTGCGGTGAAAGAG
>JAJBWD010000421.1:0-3326 GCA_032907345.1 Bacillota bacterium
AAAGGTGATAAGAGAAGGAAATATAGAGGTAATAGACGCAGAAAATATAGTGCCTTATGATTTGATTATATTAGAAAGCGGAGACAGAATCCCGGCAGATGGTAATCTATATAATGTAAACAGCCTGATTGTTGATGAGTCAATTTTAACAGGTGAATCTGTAGGGGTTAATAAATCAAATATTGACCCTGTTTACATGGGCACATTGGTTCTGGCAGGAAAGGGTTTAGCACAGGTTAGCAAAACCGGAATGAGAACTGAAATGGGAAAAATAGCTGATATGCTTTCAGAAATAACAGAAGATAGGTCCCCCCTTAAAGAAAAGCTGGCACAGCTGGGTAAAATTTTAGTAATAGGCTGCATCGTTATATGCATTATAGTAACCATTATGGGTATCATCAGAGGAGAAGATAAGTATCAGATGTTTCTTCTTGGGGTTTCCTTAGCAGTGGCTGCAATTCCCGAGGGACTTCCTGCTATAGTAACCGTAGCACTGGCGCTGGGAGTTTCAAGAATGCTCAAAAGGAACGCTCTTGTGAGGAAACTGCCTGCAGTTGAAACTTTAGGCTGCGTTTCTGTAATATGTTCTGATAAAACTGGGACTCTTACTGAAAATAAAATGACTGCGGTATGCATTTATGATAATAGAAAAGAATATAAAATAAATGAAAATTTTAATGGAAAGGAACAGATTAAAAAGGCTGCCCTATTATGCAATGAGTGCCAGGCAGGTGATAAGGACATAATTGGAGAGCCTACAGAAAAAGCTATTGTAAATTTTTTTATAGGAAATGTGAAGGAATTAACAGAATTTAAAAACAAATTTCCCATTATAGATGAAATTCCATTTAACTCAGACAGAAAAATGATGACGGTTATTACAAAAGAAAACAGCAAATATTGCTATTATGTTAAGGGTGCCCCGGAAAGACTTCTTATGAAATCTGATAAAATATTGATAAATGGCAAAGCTGAAATATTCACTGGCAATATAAAATCTAAAATAAACAATGAAATAGACAAAATGTCATCTGATGCGCTGAGACTAATTGGATTTGGATACAAGGAGGAGAATAAACATACAAAAGATGAAGATGATCTGATATTTATCGGAATTATAGGAATTATAGATCCGCCAAGAAGCGAAGTAAAAGAAGCTGTAAAGGAATGTATTAAAGCAGGAATCACACCGGTTATGATTACAGGAGACTATATAAATACAGCATATGCAATTGGAAAAGAGATAGGTATATGTGATAATATTGATGAATGCATAGAGGGAAAGGACATAGATTTATTGACGGATAAAGAGTTCAGGAAAGTAATCCCTAAGATAAAGATATTCGCCAGGCTTAATCCAAAAAATAAGCTTAAAATAATAAAAGCATATAAAGATTTAGGAAAAATAGTTGCTATGACAGGGGATGGGGTTAATGATGCCCCGGCGGTAAAAGAAGCTGATATTGGTATATCCATGGGTATTTCAGGAACAGATGTTACTAAGGAAGCTTCATCTATGATACTTTTAGATGACAATTTTGCAACTATTGTTAATGCTGTTAAAGAGGGAAGAGTAATATATGACAACATAAAAAAGTTTATCAGATATCTGCTGTCCTGTAATTTGGGAGAAGTCCTTACTATGTTTTTAGCATCTTTATTTTACTTGAAAATACCTCTTCTGCCTATACAGATTCTTTTTATTAATTTAGCAACAGATGGGCTCCCTGCCTTAGCACTGGGCCTTGACCCTGCCGGCACTGATATCATGAAAAAAGCACCAAGGGATAAAAGCACAGGTATATTCAGTGAAGGATTGGGAGAGAGAATCTTTGTAAGAGGTACATTAATAGGCATATGTACGATTTTATCATTTATAACAGGCATGTATTATAACTTCAGTTTAGAATGCTGCAGGACCATAACTATGGCAACCCTTGTCATGTCGCAGCTGTTTCATGTTTTTGAGTGCAGAAGCTTAAATAAATCAATATTTGAAATTAAAATATTCACAAATATGTATCTGTTCTTTGCGGTTTTTATATCTGTAATTATGCTTACATCAATACTATATCTGCCATTTTTCAGACTAATATTCCATACTGTATATCTGGACAGCGGAAAGTGGCTTATTGTAATATTTTATTCAGGTATAATATCCTTAATAAACAGCTTGTATTTATTAATAAAAAAGACTGTATAATTTATGATTATATTCCATGTTGAAAAAACCATGAAGATTCGTTATTTTCAACATGGATCAGCCAAAGGTAATTATGCAGTCTCCATAAATAAAAAAATAAGGAAGCATTTGCTTCCTTATTATCTTCTCTGATATTTTTGAACTCTTTTTGCCTTTTCAGCCATACCATTTGTTGGGACAAGTTCCTTCTTATTGCTGAGATTAACCACATTCATAATCTGAATCAGTTCTCTGTCTTCTTTGCCTTTTTTACCCTTTAACCCCTGAACAATAACTAAGTTTCCCTGTTTAACGGGAATAAACTCCGGCTTTTTAAACCATCTGTTTTTCTTGTATAAACATTTTACAATGCCCTTGCTTCTGTCTGGTCTGACTAAAAGTGTTACTATTAACTTATTAAAAATCCATAAAATTTTCTTTTCTTCGATTTTAATAGAAACAACATTTCCATTAACCTGTGTAATTCTATCACCATACTTTTTTAAGTAAGAATCGGTATATCTTTTTGCCAGTTTATCTTTGAACCCCATATATGAATGACTCCTTTTCTATGTTATTTTATGATTGCAATTAAAATAATTATAGCATAGTATTTACAGATTTCAAACAAGAAATTCCTAATGTTTTATATCTGCTGTCTATATTTTAACAATCCTTTATAATAAAATCAATAAATTATTATTACCAACTAGGTTAAAATATGATATTATTATATTAATATTCACTTATAACAGGTACTAAAAACTTAATAATACAACAACATAATTAGTAAGGAGTTGATAAAATGTGTTTGGCAGTTCCCTTAAAAATATTGATTTTGAAAGATAATGAGGCAGTAGCGGAATTAAATGGAATAAAAAGAAATATTAGAACAGATTTGATTAAAGACTTAAATGTTGGAGATTACGTTCTTGTTCATGCCGGATTTGCTATTGAAAAACTTAGGGAAGAAACAGCAATTGATACTTTAAAAGCAATACAGGAATTAGATGAAGCGATGAAAGAGGTCTAACCATGGAAAATGAAAAAATCATAAATTATTTAAAAAATGAAGATAAGAATATTAATCTGATGGAAGTATGCGGAACTCATACCATGGCAATAAGCAGGTATGGGATTAGAA
>JAJBWD010000422.1:0-5374 GCA_032907345.1 Bacillota bacterium
ATGCCATTGTTAAGTCATATCCTAAGAATAAGGGATTCCATAAAGCTCTGCAGCATTGGGGATTCAAGCTTCCCACTGGAGAAAAATTTGAATGGACAAAGGATATGTCAGCGAATAAAGCAGATTTTGCCATGGTGATGCTTGCTGATCCTTTAATTAAAGCAGGACTGGACTTAAATAAGCTGGATAAAAATGAATGGCTGTATAGTCCGGCAGCAAAAGAAGAAGGTCAGGATTTGCCAAACAGGCTGATTAAGCCCTATAATGTGAGCGATGAAAAAGTAAATTCAAACGGTTCAGAGGATGCCTTCAGAAGAATTCTAAAGGAAGATACAGCTCTGGTAAAATATCACAAAGAGCAGCAGCATTACAGATTGATAATTGGAGATGGAAATGAAGTTCAATGGACAGAAAAATTAGGATTAAATGATGCAGATATGATTTTTGTACTTAAAGCAGAACCATTGATAAAAGCAGGATTAGATGTAAATAAACTTGAAGGAACAGGCTGGATATTTAAAGCTGCCGGTAAAGATGATATGGGAGAAAACCCGGATCAGATAATGAAGATATATAAAATAAAGCAGTAATTTTTATTATTATGCCACTCCTCTTAGGGGGAGTATAAGATTATTTTAGAAACCCCCTTGATATTTTTTAAAAAGAGTATTATAGTATACATATCAACCACCCCCACCATGGGAGGGGGATACAGGAGGAAAGGTATGAACGAAGAACAAAAAAAAGCATTACAGTCATTAAAAACTTCAAAAGGTCAAATTGAAGGGATTATAAAAATGATAGAAGAAGGAAGATACTGTGTAGACATATCCAATCAGATTATTGCAGCCCAGGCTCTTCTAAAAAAAGCAAATATGCTTATATTAAAGCAGCATATGAACCACTGTGTAAAAGATGCGTTTTTACATGATAATGGTGAAGAAAAAATAGAAGAAATAATAGGGCTTTTATCTAAGATTATTGAAAAATAAAGTTTTAAGTATTATTTAATGGATACGTAAGAATACTAATCATTATGTGCATTAAAGGAATACAAGGAGGGAAGTTTTATGGCGACTAAGTCATTAAAGATAGAGGGGATGACCTGTGCAGCCTGTGCAAAGGCTGTAGAGAGGGCATCCAAAAAGGTTCAGGGAGTTACTGAAGCAAATGTAAATTTTGCCACAGAAAAACTGAGTGTAAATTTTGACGAAACAAAAGTATCCATACCGGACATTCAGGCAGCTGTGGAGAAGGCAGGGTATAAGGCTATTGTTGAAGCAGGCAGCAAGACATTTAAAATAGATGGTATGACCTGTGCAGCCTGTGCAAAAACAATAGAACGAGTAACGAAGAAGCTGGATGGTGTTATAGATTCTAATGTAAATTTTGCAGCAGAAGCATTAACCATCAGCTATGAACCATCAAAGGTTAGAATTTCAGATATAAGGAAAGCAGTTGAAAAAGCTGGTTATAAGGCTTTGGAAGAAGAGGTTTCTGTTGATGAGGATAAAGAGAAGAAAGAAAAAGAAATAAAATTATTATGGAAGAAATTTATTATTTCTTTAGTATTTACAATACCGCTTCTTACTATTTCCATGGGACATATGATAGGAGAAAAGTTTGGCTACAGCCTTCCAAAATTCATTGATCCTATGACAAGTCCAAGAACCTTTGCATTAGTTCAGCTGGGTTTAGTAATACCGGTGCTGATTGCCGGCAACAGATTCTTTAAGGTCGGTTTTAAGTCTCTGGTAAGAAGAAGCCCGAATATGGATTCTTTGATTGCATTGGGCACATCTGCAGCCTTCCTTTATGGAATATTTGCAATTGTACAGATTTTTCAGGGAAACATAGATTATGCTTACGATCTGTATTTTGAATCCGCAGCAGTTATAATAACCCTTATAACATTAGGCAAATATTTAGAATCAGTGACTAAAGGAAAAACCTCAGAAGCTATTAAAAAGCTTATGGGACTTGCGCCTAAGACAGCTGTAATAATAAGAGATGGCAAAGAAACAGAAATTTCCATAGATGAAGTTGAAGAAGGAGACATAATTCTGGTTAAGCCTGGTGAGAAGATGCCCGTTGACGGTGAGGTAATGGAAGGTCTGACTTCTGTTGATGAATCCATGCTTACCGGAGAAAGCATACCGGTTGAAAAGGCTGTGGGAGATAAGATAATAGGAGCCAGCATCAATAAAAATGGTTCTATAAAATATAAAGCAACCAGGGTTGGTAAAGATACGGCTTTGGCTCAGATTATAAAATTAGTAGAAGATGCTCAGGGTTCTAAAGCACCTATAGCAAAATTAGCTGATATAATTTCAGGCTATTTTGTTCCTGTGGTTATGTCAATTGCTGCTGTTTCAGCCTTTGCATGGTATATGTCCGGTGAGACAGGAGTATTTGCCCTGACAATATTTATTTCAGTTTTAGTTATTGCATGTCCATGTGCACTGGGACTGGCAACTCCAACTGCAATAATGGTTGGTACCGGAAAGGGAGCAGAATATGGAGTCCTTATTAAGAGCGGAGTTGCATTAGAAACTGCACATAAGATAAAAACCATAGTATTTGACAAAACCGGTACTATAACTGAAGGTAAGCCAAAGGTTACAGATGTGGTGGTTGTAAATGGCTTAGCAGAAAATGATTTGCTGCAATTAGCTGCATCAGCAGAAAAAGGTTCTGAGCATCCTCTTGGTGATGCAATAGTAAAGGGTGCAGAAGAAAAAGGATTAGAGCTTAAAAACCTTGATTTCTTTAAGGCTATACCTGGACACGGAATTGAAGTTAAAATAGATGGTAAAATTATAATGCTTGGAAACAGAAAGCTTATAACTGACAGCAATATATCTTTAGAAAACTTAGAAGAAACATCTGATAAGCTGGCAAGTGGAGGTAAAACACCAATGTATATAGCTATAGATGACAAGATGGCAGGAATTATTGCCGTTGCTGATACTGTAAAAGAAAACAGCAAAAAAGCAATAGAACAGCTTCATCAGATGGGTATAGAAGTAGCTATGATTACCGGTGACAACAAGAGAACAGCAGAAGCAATAGCTAAACAGGTGGGTATTGACAGAATTTTAGCTGAAGTTCTGCCCCAGGACAAAGCAAATGAAGTTAAAAAACTTCAGGCAGAAGGTAAAAAGGTAGCCATGGTAGGCGACGGTATTAATGATGCTCCGGCACTTGCCCAGGCTGACATCGGTATAGCCATAGGTTCAGGTACAGACGTTGCCATGGAGTCAGCAGATATAGTTCTTATGCGAAGCGACCTGATGGATGTACCAACTGCAATACAATTAAGCAAAAAGACCATTACAAATATTAAGGAAAATTTGTTCTGGGCCTTTGGATACAACACATTAGGTATACCTGTTGCAATGGGAGTACTGTACATCTTTGGCGGACCGCTGTTAAATCCGATTATTGCAGCAGCAGCAATGAGCTTTAGCTCAGTATCAGTTTTGTTAAATGCGCTAAGGCTTAAGGGATTTAAACCGGCCAGATAACTAAATAAAAATATTAATTTATATAAAAATTTTTAGGAGGAATAAAAATGAAAAAGAAAATATTAGTTGAAGGAATGAGCTGTGGACACTGCGTTAATCATGTTAAGGAGGCATTAAGCGAACTTAAAGGAGTAACTGGTGTAGATGTAAACCTGGCTTCAAAGACAGCGATACTTGAAGCTTCCATAGATATAAAGGATGAAGATATAAAATTTGCTGTTGATGATGCAGGATATGAGGTTACAGGAATAGAAGTAATATAAACAGGCAAACCTGCTGAGTTATGCTGAACAAGGAAACATAGCTGAAACTTAACATAAGCCTGAAGCTAATAATCCGGACTCACAATAATTATGTGTGGGTCATGAAATAAGAAAAGAGAGCTTTGATAATCAGTTTACAGTTTATTGAAAGCTCTCTTTTGTTTAAATTATTAATAAATTAATTAGTGAAAGGAATGATAATAAATGGAATTTATAGTAAATAATTGGCTGTACATTGTTTTTGCAGGAGTAATGATTTATATGATGACTAAAGGTGGTGGATGCTGCGGAGGACATTCACATGGTACACACTCTCAAGATGGCAGTTCTCAAAGTGGCGGATGCTGTGGTGGACATTCACATAGTAATCATGGTGATGAGAATCATGGACATGATGGGAGCCAAAATCAAATCAATGAATTGGAAACTGTGAAAGATCCAATCTGTGGTATGAAAGTAAATCCTGATACGGCAATAAAACAAATAATAGATGATAAAACTTATTATTTCTGTAGTGAATCCTGCAGAAAAGAGTTTCTTAGTAAACAAAGAACGATATAAAAAGTTAAGATAAATGCTGCTATTTTAAACATACTTGTATAGTTTATCTCTTAGTACTTCATGTAGGAATTCAAGCTAATACAATAAAATAAATAAATCCTAATTTAGTATGTAATCAACGTAAAATTTGGGTGTTTTATGGAGATGATTAATTGAATATTATTTTTAGTAAACAAACAAAAACTTATTTGAAAAAGAAAAATATTAACTGCTTAACTTTAAGCATGGTAAGCACTGGCGGTTGCTGTGGCAGCATCCCTGCGCCAAGAGTACAGTATAAAGAGCCGGCGGCTCTTTATCTATATGACCATTATTTAGTTGATAAAATAAATGTGTATATAGACAGGTTTGCAAAGGCAGAAGGTGGAGAATTAAAATTTATATTCAGGAATTTTTTAATATTTAGATATGTTGATGTAGAAGGGATTAAATAGTTTAATCATATAAAGATGTAAAAATATAATACTTTCACTTGGACAAGAATGTATTATAAGCTTCCCCCCTATTTATAATGTCTATATGAAAATGCGAGTATTTACGTATAAAATAAATTATTTAGTATAAAGTATATTCTTTATTACGTTTTTAGAAGGGAGTGAAGCAAAATTGAGAACATTAACTTGGTGGTTAGTTACTGCGGCAGCCATAAGATTTTAGGAATTGAAGAGGACATATCACACATTTTCCCACATTCTTCAAGCATACTTATTCATTTCTTTATAAAATCTTTACGACTATGTTTTATGATAACTTCGCTGCTTATGGTTAGAGTAACAGATATGAACTGGACTCAAATTAATTATAATTAAAAAAGCAGTATGAAAATTTATTCCATAACTGCTTATTAAAGATCTATTGCATAGTAGCCATATTTCTACATTCATCAGCGCATGTATGGCATTCCTGAGCGCATTTTTTGCAATGGTCATCCTTAAACATTGCACATTCTTGTTCACATTGGTTACATACAGTAGCACAGAGGTTGCAGTGATCTTTTGAAATTTGTGCGTTCATAGACATTAA
>JAJBWD010000423.1:0-13052 GCA_032907345.1 Bacillota bacterium
AAAAGCATTATATTATAAGTGTACTAAATAAACTAATACACTTAGTACAATAAATACACTTAACAGGAGGTGTAAATTTGATTAATATCGATAGCAGAAGCTCTACGCCGATATATCAGCAAATAATCGATGGAATGAAAGAAAATATTCTCAAAGGAATATTGAGACCGGGTGATAAGCTTCCTTCTGTTAGAGAATTGTCTGCCATAATCACTGCTAACCCGAATACGGTAAGCAGAGCCTATATGGAGCTGGAAAGACAAAATGTTATAGAAACCATACGGGGAAGAGGAACTTATGTATCAGCCCTTTGCCAGCCCAGAATGGAGGAAGAGAGGATGAACGCTCTTAAGGATAATCTGAAGAAGATAATAATTGAGGCCCATTATTTGGGATTATCAAAGGAAGATATAATAAATTTAATGGAAAGCAGCTATGATTTTGATGATGGCAGAGAAAATGAGGATAAGAGGTGATAATTTGATTAGTGTGATAAATGGAAACAAGTCATATCCATATAAAAAGGCATTAAATGGTGTAAATCTTGAAGTGGAAGAAGGAAGCATATTTGGTCTTATAGGTCCAAACGGTGCAGGAAAAACCACACTCATTAAATGCATTTTAGATATATATAAACTGGACTCAGGTGAGATAAAAATAGGCGGCGAAAATATCAGAAATAATCCGGAGGCAAAAGCTCTGATTGGATATGTGGCAGATGAAAATAAGTATTTTACAACATTTAGTATAGATGAAATGATAAAGCTGTATAAAATGACATATAAAAGCTTTGATATGGATAGATTTAATGAATTAAACAGCATATTTAAGCTGCCGGAAGACAGATCTATCGGAAGGCTTTCTAAAGGAATGAAAATGAGGCTTTCATTAATGCTTAATTTAAGCATAAGGCCAAAGGTACTTATTATGGATGAGCCAACCTCAGGACTTGACCCTATTGCCAGAAAAAACCTGATTCAGATACTTCTAGATGAGGTAGCAGAGAGAAGAACCACTATATTAATATCATCCCATAACTTAGGTGAACTGGAGAGAATATGTGATACGGTAGCCATAATGAATGAGGGTGAAATAAAATACAGAGACTCCTTAGAAAATATGAAAACCTCCATGAAAAAAGTTCAGATAGCATTTAAAGAAGAGCCAAAAATAAAGATTGAAGAAATGAAAGAGTTTTTAGAAGTAGAGAAAATTGGAAGAGCATACACAATTCTGACTAAAGAATTTAATCAGCAGCTTATAAGTAAACTAGAAAAAGAAGGAATGGTATTTTATCAGGAAATAAATCTCACATTAGAGGATATATTTATGTGCTGCGTTGAAAAGGGAACGGGGGTGACACGATGAAATATTTCAGCAAAGGAATATTCTATAAAGAATTTAAAATGGCAAAATGGTTTTTCTTTATTCTTACAGGAGAGCTTTTGTACCTTTTTAATCTATCCTTTATGAATAATATTCAGATTATAAAAGATGCGGTAAAGAAAGGAAATTTTAATTATGACAGCTATGAATATACATTTAATTCGCTGTTTAGGAATACAGATGAAGGCAAGCTGCTGTTTATAATATCAATTATATTATTCGCCAGCATCATGGTAGGAAATGATTTTGTTAATAAGAAGTATGAGCTTTTAGCTGCGCTTCCCTATAAGAGGGAAGAAGTAATAATTACTAAATATATAGTAACAGTAATAATTACAGTTATTTCATTTACAATATCCTTTATTGCCGTATTAATTGCCTTTAAAAACAATCAGACTTTGTTATCCTGCTATTTAAGCTATGATTTTTTATATAAATTCTATTTTATAAATCTGCTTATTTATATATTTATAATAACTTTTACCATGCTGATTCAGACACTATGCGGGAAAAACATTTTGGGAGGAATTTTTGCAGGAATATTTTTAATTCTGCCTCTTGGACTTTCAGCTTTAATAGAGGAAGTATTCAGGATGGTATTCTTCATAAAAATGAGATTTGGAAATTACGATTTTCTTACAAGTATATACAATAAGATAGAAAGTGTTGTTTACTATATTTCACCTATAACATATGGAACAGATTACCAAAGGCAATTAAGTTATGGAATCAGGGTGATAATTCTTATTGCAGTTATTGCACTTTTAATTTACCTGCTGATAATAAGCTTTAAAATACTTCCCTTCGAAAGATGCGGATATATTTCAATATACAGCCTGGGAGACATTATTTTAAAAATAGGCATAAGCTTTTGCACCGGACTTCTGGCAGCAGATATATTGGCAGCTAATTTGACTTCTGTGTTTGGTTTATATGAAATTGATATTAGTCTAGTACAGCAATATGTAAATTACACCATATTTTATTCTGCTTTATGCTTCATAGGTGTTGGAATACTTACTTATTATATTACAAATAAAATTATTAAACTTAGTAAGTCTTAAGGAAGGAGATAGAAAATGAAGGCGTTAGAAGTAACAGATGTTAAGAAACGACTGGGGAAAAGAGAAATAATAAAAGGAATTACATTTTCAGTAGAGGAGGGCGAAGTATTTGGCTTTATAGGACCTAACGGAGCCGGTAAAACTACAACCATCAGGATGCTGGTTGGCTTAATTTCTCAAAATTCAGGAGAAATTAAAATAATGGGACATGATATTCATAAGGAAAGAGAAAAGGCGCTTTCTTATGTGGGAGCAGTTGTGGAAAACCCGGAGCTTTATAAATATTTAAGCGGCTGGGAGAACCTGATGCAGATAGCAAGAATAAGAAATATAGATAAGGAATATGTCCAGCAGATAGTTGATTTAGTTGAGCTTAAGGGAAGAATAAATGATAAGGTTAAAAAGTACTCCCTGGGAATGAAGCAAAGGCTTGGACTGGCAGCCTCTCTTATATCAAAGCCAAAGCTTTTGATACTTGATGAACCCACAAACGGACTTGATCCAACAGGAATAATGGATTTTAGGGAGATAGTAAGAAAGGCAGCAAAAGGAACAGGAACAGCAGTATTTATATCATCACACATACTTAGTGAAATTGAACAGGTCTGCGATAAGGTAGCCTTTATAAACGACGGTGTTATTCAGTCTGAGGAATACCTAAACGGAGACAGGAAGGTAAATAAGGAAGTTTATATACTTTCAACCTTTGATGATGAAAAAGCAAGAAAGGTACTAAACAATCTGGAGTATGTTCAAAATATAATTTATAGAGACGGAAAATTCACCCTTGATATAGACGGTGATAATATATCAGATATGATATTTAAACTGGCAGAAGAGAAGATTAGAATAGAGGAAGCTTATAAAAAGCAAAAGGATCTGGAAGACAGATACTTAGAACTTGTTGAAGGGGGCAAAAGATAGTGTTTAAATTAATTAATAATGAAATGAGAAAGCTGATCAGAAGAACAAAAACCCTGGTAGTGTTTGTATGCTTTATAGCATTAGTAGGACTGGTATGCTATGGATCATATAAAAATGATCAGAATAATCAAAAATATCAAAGTACTGAATATCAGATACAGAATATGGAAGAGTCTGTAAACTATATGAAAAATGACTTAAACAGAACAGGCCTTACTGAAGAGGAAAAGAAAAGCATAGAGCAAAATATTACCCAGACAGAAGAGCAGATTACAAAATTAAAAGCTGAAAAGGATAAGCCATACGATTATAAGGAAGATTTGAACAGCCAGATAGAAAGCATAGATAAGACAATAGCAAGTACAGCAAATGAAGATGATAAGAAGAGCCTTCAGCTGCAAAAGGAAAGACTTCAGAAACAGCTGGAGCTGGGGATAAGTCCTAAAGATGAGGGGAGATTAAATGGACTTAGTTATATCAATGAATTAGTAATGATTCTGGGAGCCATATTCCTGGCAGCAGGAATTGCAGTATTCTCATCAGATATGGTATCAGGAGAATATACACCGGCAACTATGAAATTTCTTCTTATTCAGCCTGTATCAAGAGGCAAGGTTCTGTTTGCAAAATATATTACAATACTTGTATCAGTACTCGCTGCAATATTCTCAGTGGAAGGCTTATCATATTTGCTCATGGGAATTAAGTATGGATTTGGAAACAGCAGCAATCCTGTAATAACAGGTGCTAAATATATGTTTGACCTGTCAAAAACAGAAAATGGTGTTCATCCTATGAAGATAGTACCTGGAAGTCAGTATTTAAGTACTGCCGGAAGTGAAACTTTAAAAGTATTATTATTCCAGATTCTGTTCATGCTGGCAGTTACCAGCTTCGTGTTTATGATATCTACTGTGGTTAAATCAAGCATGGTATCAATGGCAGTAAGCACAATAGTTATTATTACACTTTCAATAGTTCAGAATATACCGGGAACAAGTAAGCTGGCTCCATACTTCTTTACACTATACGGAAATGCCGAAAGTCTTTTAAGCGGACAGATGGCACAAGGACTCCAGATGCCTAAGCTTACACCAACCTTGGGAATAACAGTTCTTTTAGTATGGACAGCAGTTTCATATTTAATAGCTCATGTGGTTTTTGTTAAGAAAGATATATTAATATAAGGTGGATATATGAAAAAGTTTTATTTTATGTTATTAATAATAATTCTTTTGCTTTCAGGCTGCGGTGATAAAACGAGAAAATACACAGATATCAGGGATGTAAACTATACAAAGCTTATTTCCTCAAGGAATAAATATATAGGAGATGCTTCATCTGATGTGAGAATACTGAATTATCTTCCGGGCAGAGAGTTCTTATCAGGAATAGAAATAAAAAATAAAAGATTAATAGTAAACTATGGAATAGAGAAAAATACAAAATTAACGGAAGATGATTTACATTCATTTTGGAATGAGGAAAGGATAAAAAAAATATTCATGTATAACTCATCCATGCTGCTTTCTCTTATAGACAATGCTGAGAGCGTTACACTTCAGCTTAATATGAATCCTAAACTAAGCCTGGATATTGATAAAACTGAGGTGAGCAGCTTTTATAAGGAAATCTCAGATGAAAAAGATCTGGGTAAATTTAATAAGAGCCTGCTGGATCAGATAGGTTCTGAGAAAAAGATTAAAGAATTTTATGATGATAATAAAATAAATATATATGCATTTTAAAAGAACGCCCTGGGGCGTTCTTTTACATTACAGATTTTTTATTTCAGGCTTTCATATATCTTTTCCAGATTATCTTTTTGAGTTCCTATATAGTCATCCCCATCTAAAAAAGTATTTATTTTAACTGTTTTTGCACCAACCTCTTTTGCCAGTGTTTCGGAAACCTTAGGTGATACCAGATCTTCAACAAAAATGGTTTTTATTTCGTTTTTTCTGCAGTAATCCGTAAGTTCAGCTAACTTCTTGGCACTGGGTTCTCCGCTGGCGAATACATCTTCCACGCTGTTTTGCGTAAGATTAAAATCCCTGCAGAAATAAGCAAAGGCTGCATGACCTGTTACAAAGGATTTCTTATTTAACCCTGAAAATAAAGGTTTATATTTATTATATAATGAGTCAATGCTTTTGATAAATTCACTATAATTCTTCTCGTAGTAAGCTTTATTTTTAGAATCATTCTTAATTAAGGCGTCTTTAATATTTCCTGCAATTATTTTACTGCAGGCAGGACTGATCCAAATATGAGGATCTGTGCCCTCAGAAGTTTTTATTACAGAAATTCCCTTTGAAGCCTCTACTGAATACAAGTTTTTATTTTCAGAAGAAGAAAGCAGCTTATCCTTGAAGCTTTCTAAGTTTAATCCATTATATATAAATAAATTTGAGGAATTAAGCTTAATTATATCCTTTGCAGTAAGCTCGTAATCGTGTACCTCCAGTCCGGGACTGATTATTGTGTCAATTTCTACCTTGTCACCCCCTATTTTTTCGGTCATCTCCTTAAGGGGATTTATTGATACCAGAATTTTTAATTTATTACTGTTTGCGCTGGATGCTTTAGAGCTGCAGGATGAAAACAGCAGTGCTGTTATAAGTGAGAACAATATAAATGTTTTTTTCATTAATACCTCCATAAATGCAAATGTTTCGCATTTAGAATACTACAATAGAATATTAATGTCAACAGTATTATAATAAAGTATACAGAACAGAGGTTTGTCCACATAATCCACAGAAACGGTGAACAATTTTGTGGATAAAAGTAGGAATGTTAATTTACTTGTGGATAACTATTATCAGGAGGGAGTATGAAAACAGACAAAAATGTATATAGGGCAAGGTTTATAGAAAGGCCAAACAGATTCATAGCCTATGTGAATATAAACGGTGAAAAAGTTAAAGTTCATGTCCCAAATACAGGAAGGTGCAGAGAGATATTAACTAGGGATACTGATGTCATTTTAAGAGAAGAAAACAGTATCACAAGAACCACAAAATATGATCTGATCTGTGGATATAAAGGGGATAAAATTATTAACATCGATTCTCAAATCCCAAACTCTGTGGTTCATGAAGCACTAGCAAATAAGAAAATTAAGAAATTAAGCAGATATAAAATAATCGAGAGAGAAAAAACTTATAAAAACAGCAGGTTCGATTTTAAACTAAGCTTTCAGGATGAAATTTATTATCTTGAGGTTAAAGGTGTTACTCTTGAGGAAAATGGCCATTCTATGTTTCCTGATGCACCTACAGAAAGGGGAAGAAAGCATCTGCTGGAACTCATCGAGGCTAAAAAGGAGGGGTATGGAGCCGGGGTTTTATTCCTGGCACAAATGGATAATATAAAAAGCTTTTCTCCTAATTTTAAAATGGATCCGCTTTTTTCCAAAGCGCTTATAGAATGCAGTAAAAATGGAGTAGATATATTTGCATATGAAAGCTCTGTTGCGGAAAATAGTATAACACTAAAAGATGAAATAGAAATTATTTTAGATGATTTAGAGTAATGGTAAATAATTTTCCTTATTATGTGAATAATACTAATGAGGTGGTAATCTTGCGAAAAAGAAAATTAGAATGCAGCATAGTTGGAGTGGGGAAAGGACCGGACGAAAAGGAAGCAATAAAAACTTCTCTGTCCTATCTTCCAATGGAAAGTCTTGTAACAGAAGATGATGTCGTAGCAATTACCTGTAATTTAGTCAATACCAATCCTCCTGATACAGCTGCTGTAATCGGACCTGAATCTTTAAGAGGTCTTATACAGTATTTTAAAGGGAAAAAAGCTAAGAGGATAATAATTTGCGGGGGAAGCGGAGGTTCAAACACTAAAGAGGTTCTGAAAAGCTCCTCTTTTGATAAAATAATAGAAGAAGAGAAAGCAGAATTTGTTGATATTAATTTCGGACCATTTACAAATCTTTATTTAGGAGGTAATCTGGTAAGAGAGACAAAAATTAACTGTCTTATAGATGAAGCTACGGTGATGGTTTCCTTTACCCAGCTTAAGGTACATGAAGAGGCAACCATGTCCGGAGCCATTAAAAATATAGCACTCTCCTGGCCGCCGGCAGAAATCCATGGATATCCAAAAAAGAATTTAGGAATTCATGATGATCTCCACGACTTTATTTATCATATGGCAAAGGAGATTCCAATAGATTTATCTATTGTAAGTCTTACTCCTGCAATGGTAGGAACAGGACCATCAAAAGGAGCACCGGTCAGGTTCAACACTGTTATATCATCTTTAGATCCTGTTGCTGTAGACACTATAGGAGCCAGAATTTTAGGTTTCAGGCCTCAGGCAATAAGTTATCTTTATAGATGCATAAAAGAAGGAATTGGCCAGGGTGATATAGAAAATATAAGTGTAAAGGGAGATACTTTAATTAATTTAGAAAAGGAGTTTTCTCTTTTGGCCTACAAAAAATCTTTTTCAATAGACGAATAAGGGGGATAAATGATAATTAACAGAAATTGCGGACATTGTCCGGATTTTAAGAAAAAATGCGCCGGAGGTGACTCTTCCTGTATGTGCCTGGGCTGTCCAAGGGATTTGGCAACCTGTATAGTTACAAAATACTGCAGAGAAACAGAAAGCGTGTTAATTTTAGATGATTATGGGGAGGTTAATGATGAAGGATTACGAAAAGACTTTTGAGGAATTCAAAAATTATCTTAAGAAAATTGAGTACTTAAACAGTACAGAGGCAGTTTTATACTGGGATATGAGAACTGTAATTCCAAAGCAGGGGGTTCCATACAGAGGAGAAGTATTATCCTATATAGGTGAACAGAAATATAACCTGCTTACTTCTGATGTTATGAAAAACTATATCGAGTATTTTGAAGGCAGGGATGATCTGGATCAGGTTACCAGGGCTTGCTGCTTAAAATGCAAAAAAGAGTATGAAAAGCAGAAGAAAATTCCCAAAGACAGATATACCGCTTATGTCCTTGCAGCATCTGAGTCTGAAGCTGTGTGGGAGGAAGCAAAGGAAGAAAAAAATTATGAAAAGTTTAAACCCTATCTTCAAAAAATAATAGAATTTCAGAGGGAATTTATAGAGTATTTAGGCTATGATAAAGATAAATACAATACACTTCTTGATGAATTTGAACCGGGGATTACTGTAGACAGGCTGGATGTAATATTCAGTGATCTTAGAGATGCCATAATCGACATTTTAAATAAAATTAAGGAAAGCAGTGTTAAAATTAATACTGAATTCCTTGCAGGAAAATTTGATAAGAAGGACCAGGAGAAGCTTTCCCTATATGTACTTGATAAAATGGGCTATGACATGGACAGAGGTGCCTTAGCTGAAACCATGCATCCATTTACCATAAAGATGGGAAGTGATGATGTAAGGCTTACAACCCATTATTATGAAAATGATTTTAAGAGTGCCCTATACAGCTGTATCCATGAAGGTGGACATGGCATTTATGACCAGAATATTGAAAAAAGTCTATATGGAACGCTTTTATCTGAGGGAGCATCCTATGGTGTTCATGAATCCCAGTCCAGATTTTATGAGAATATCCTGGGAAGAAGTCTGGAGTTTTGGAAATACTTCTACAGCGAAACAAAGAAAATATTCCCTAAGTTTAATAATATTCCTCTTATGGACTTTTATAAGGCAATGAATGAAGTTAAGCCATCTCTTATCAGGACAGAATCAGACGAGCTTACCTACAGTCTTCATATCATAATAAGATATGAACTGGAAAAGGATTTAATTAATGGACGTCTTTCTGTTGATGATGCAAGGGATGAGTGGAATAAAAAGTATCATGAATATTTAGGTGTAACTCCTAAAGATGATGAAGAAGGAATACTTCAGGATATGCACTGGTCAGACGGAAGCTTTGGATATTTCCCCAGCTATGCACTGGGTAATTTATATGGTGCACAATTCCTTCACAAGATGGAGCAGGATATCCCTGATCTTTATTCTCAGATTGAAAAGGGAAATCTTCTTATTGTTAAAGAATGGCTTAATAAAAACATCCATAAGTATGGCTCCTTATATAAACCTGAAGAGCTTGTAAAATTAGTAACCGGCGAAGAGCTTACAGCAAAATATTTTATTGACTATTTATATAAAAAGTACGGCAGTATATATAATTTCTAATACAAAATTGCATATTTATTTTTTTAATTATTCATAGACTGGTAATTATCATCAGTCTATGAATTTTTTTTGCATTTTAAGAGATACTAACTTTGAGGTGATTTTATGGTATCGGAAGAGCTTAAGATGACAGTGGCTCAAAACTGCAGCGGCTACAGACCCAGAAGTGTTATTCTGTCAATGTCTATGGGAACTTTGTCTGAAAGCTGTAATAACTGTGCTAATTTCATTCATGGTAGGTGTGCAAAAGGTTTATTTACTGAAATTGAAAGAGAAATTACTCATAACTGAGGTGATATTATGGATGATTATAAATCATTAATAGATACAGCAGAGCTATGTACAGATTATAATTCCATTTTCGGAGGATTTTATTCGAAAATTGGAGAAGTAGAGGGGAAAAGCTGCATAAATTGTAAAAATTATAAAGACAAAATATGTAATAAAAATTCTGATGGAAAATATCAATCAATTGTCTAAAATATTGAGAATTTTTAGAATAAGTGCTAAAATGAAAGATGTAAAATATTCATTATTTACAAAATAGTGAATAATAAATGGCATGAGCCAGTAAATGGAGGGTTTGTATGCATAAAAAATTGTTTATCCCAGGACCCGTTGAAGTAAGACCTGACGTTCTTGAAAAGATGGCAACTCCTATGATCGGGCACAGAACAAAGGATGCTTCCAAGCTTCAGAAGGATATCAGTGATAAGCTTAGGAAGGTATTTTATACAGAAGAGGAAATTCTTCTTTCTACAAGCTCAGGAAGTGGGCTTATGGAAGGAGCAATAAGAAGCTGTACAGCTAAGAGAGCAGCTGTATTTTCAGTAGGTGCCTTCGGTAAAAGGTGGTATAAGATGGCAGTAAGTAATAATGTACCTGCTGATTTATTCCAGGTTGAAATGGGAAAAGCAACAACTGCTGATATGGTAGATGAAGCTTTAAAAACCGGAAAATATGATCTTATTACAGTAACTCATAATGAAACATCAACAGGTATTATGAATCCAGTTGAGGAAATATCAGAAGTTATGAAAAAGTACCCGGATGTTGTTTGGTGCCTGGATACAGTAAGTTCCATGGCAGGAACAAAAATTGAGGTAGATAAGCTGGGAGTTGATATTTGCATAACATCAACACAAAAGGCTATAGGGCTTCCTCCGGGAATGGCAATCTGCTCCTTCTCAAAGAAAGCAGTAGAGAGAGCTAAAAATGTTGAATTCAGAGGTACCTATTTAGATCTTTTGGATTTATATAACTGTATTCAGAAAAAGAACTACCAGTATCCTTCCACTCCATCCCTTTCTCATATGTTTGCACTAGACTATCAGCTGGACAGGATATTGGAAGAAGGTTTGGAAAAGAGATATGCAAGGCATTTGGAGATGGCTGAATATGTAAGAGCCTGGGCTAGAAAATATTTCGAAATATTCCCTGATGAAAGATATATGTCCAATACTCTTACAACCATCAAAAATACAAGGGGCATAAGCGTGGCGGATTTAAATAAAGCACTTGGAGAAAGAGGCTTTATGATTTCTAACGGGTATGGAGATTTAAAGGAAAAGACATTCAGAATTGCTCATATGGCAGACTGTACCTTAGAGGAGGTTAAAGAATTAATTACTAATATTAATGATATCTTATCTCTTAAATAATGGGGGTATATTATGATAAGAGTTTTATTAAATGATGGATTAGATAAAAAAGCTATTGCAAATCTTGCTGAAAAAGGTTTCGAGGCTGTAAATCAGCATATAGCAGATGAAGACTTAGGAGAAGCCTTAAAAGATTATGATGCTCTGGTAGTGAGAAGTGCTACTAAGGTAAGAGAAGACATAATAAGAAAAGCTAAAGATGGTCAGCGCCTTAAGCTGATAATAAGAGGCGGAGTAGGCGTTGATAACATAGATGTAAAAACGGCAATCCAGCTTGGCATAGATGTTAAAAATACTCCGGGTGCCAGTTCTGCTGCTGTGGCAGAGCTTACATTAGGCCACATGTTTGCAGTATCCAGATTCATAGCAGCTTCCAATGTTACTATGAGAGAAGGAAAATGGGAGAAAAAAAAGTACAAGGGTATAGAGCTGTCCGGCAAGACCCTGGGACTTATAGGAGCTGGAAGGATAGCAAAACAGGTTGCGATAAGGGTTAAAGCTTTAGGCATGAATGTAATATATACCGATATATTAGGAGAAAAAGAAGATTTTAAAGAATATAAATATCTTCCTCTTAACGAACTTCTTAAAGAAGCTGACTTTGTGTCTCTTCATATTCCATATGATAAGACAAAGGGAGCAGTTATCGGAGAAGAAGAGATAAGCCTTATGAAGGACGGGGCTTACCTGATAAATTGTGCCAGAGGCGGAGTAGTTGATGAAGAAGCACTTTTAGAGGCATTAAACACCGGGAAGATAGCTGGTGCAGGAATTGATGTTTATAAAGAGGAGCCCTCTGCTAACTTAGAACTTATTAAGCATCCAAACGTATCTGTAACGCCTCATATTGGAGCTTCAACTAAGGAAGCACAGGAAAGAATAGGAGCAGAGGTTGTATCCATATTAGAAAAATACTTCAAATAGAGGAGGGATTAAGATGGCAGTACTTAGGGCATTTAAAGGAATAAGGCCAAGAAAGGATTTGGCAAAGGACGTAGCTGCCCTTCCTTATGACGTTATGAACAGCAGTGAAGCAAGAGAAATGGTTAAAGATAAGCCATACTCATTCCTTCATGTAGATAAAGCAGAGATTGACCTTCCGGAAGATATAAATATATATGATGCTGCGGTTTACCAGAAGGCAAATGAAAACCTTCAAAAAATGATTGATCAGGGTATACTTATTCAGGATGATAAGCCTAAGCTTTATATTTACAGACTTATTATGAAAGGCAGGTCTCAGACAGGAATTGTTGGAGTAACATCCATCGATGATTACATGAATAACATCATAAAAAAGCATGAGCTTACCAGAGAGGAAAAGGAAAGGGACAGAATAAATCATGTGGATTTCTGCAATGCAAATACCGGTCCTATTTTCCTTACCTACAGGAACAATAAAAGGATAGACGAAATAGTAAAAGACCTTACATTTAATCCGCCGGAGTATACATTTATTGCAGAAGATAGTGTGGCACATCTGGTATGGGTTATTGATGATGCAGCTTTGATTGAAGAAATAGTCAGCATATTTAAAGGTGTAGACTACCTTTATATAGCAGATGGGCATCACAGAGCAGCTTCAGCAGTTAAGGTAGGACTGAAAAGAAGAGAAGAAAATAGAAATTATACCGGGGACGAGGAATTTAACTATTTTCTCTCAGTGCTTTTCCCAAAAGATGATCTTTATATAATGGATTATAACAGGGTAGTGAAGGATTTAAACGGTTTATCTGCAGAAGATTTCATGGATAAAATTCAAAGGGCCTTTATTCTTACGGCCTGCCAGGATAAATCTCCATATAAGCCGGAAGAGAAGCACACATTCGGAATGTTTCTTCAGGG
>JAJBWD010000424.1:0-2612 GCA_032907345.1 Bacillota bacterium
GCTCCGGTAGTTAAACTGGTCGATTCACTTATCAGCAATGCTGTAAAGTCAAGGGCTTCAGATATACATATAGAGCCTTTTGAGAATTTCATAAGAATTAGGACAAGGGTTGACGGAGAACTTAGAGAGGTTTTAAGAGTTGATAAGGCAAATTTAGGATCACTCACAACAAGGATTAAAATCCTGGCAAATATGAATATAGCAGAAAAAAGAGTCCCTCTGGACGGAAGGATTATAACCCAGGTTGACGGCAAGCAGTATGACCTTAGAATATCCTCCCTTCCTACAGTATATGGCGAGAAGATAGTTATAAGAATACTAAGCAAGCAGGGATTCTTAATAGGGATGGACAAGCTTGAATTATTTCCGGCTGAATTAGAAAAGATTCAAAGGATACTGGCAATTCCCTATGGGATAATACTGGCAACCGGCCCTACAGGAAGCGGTAAATCAACTACGCTGTATACTCTTCTCAGAAGCTTGAATAAGGGCGATGTTAATATTATAACTGTTGAGGACCCGGTAGAGTATACTATGGAAGGTATAAATCAGGTTAATGTAAATACAAAGGCAGGGCTTACTTTTGCATCAGGACTCAGGTCAATACTCAGGCAGGACCCTGATATTATAATGATAGGTGAGATGAGAGACAGTGAGACTGCAGAAATTGCAGTGAGGGCTGCCATAACAGGACATAAGGTTTTGAGTACTGTTCATACAAATGATGCACCATCAACAATTATCAGACTGGTGGATATGGGCTTAGAGCCATACTTAGTATCTACCTCAGTGTCCGGAATTATTGCCCAGAGGCTTGTCAGGAGAATATGTCCTTACTGTAAAAAGCCATATTCAGCTTCAGCTGCTGAAAAAAGGATATTAGGCTTAGATGAAGATAAAGATGTTACATTGTTTAAAGGTGAAGGATGTGCTTACTGCAGCAATACAGGCTATGCAGGACGACTTGGGATTTATGAAATAATGGAAATAACAAGAGAAATCAGAGAATACATAGCTGCAGGAAAAAATACTGATGATTTAAGGGATTTATGTATTAAAACCGGTATGAATGACCTGAGAATGTATGGCACAGAGCATGTTTTAAGGGGCAATACCACAGTAGATGAACTGGTTAAGGTTGCTTATATTAAAGATTGATTTATAAATGGAGTGATACGATGCCAATATATGAATATGAAGCAAGAAACAGTATGGGAAGTGTCATAAAGGGAACAATGGATGCCTCAGATAAAGAAGGTGTAATAGCTTCATTAAGAGGTAAAAGCTATTATCCTATTACTATAAAAGCAAAAAATAAATTTGATGCTCTTAGCTTAGATGGCCTACAAAAGGTCAAGCTTAAAGATATATCAATTTTCTGCAGGCAGTTTTCAGTAATGCAGTCAGCTGGACTAAGTATCCTTAGAATTCTTGAGATTCTAAAGCAGCAGACTGAAAATAAAAAACTGCAAAAACAGGTAGCAGAAGTCCATGAAGATGTGCAGAAAGGAAAATCAGTATCTGATGCCATGAAAAGACAAAAGGATTTTCCTGATATGCTTTGTAATATGATAAAAGTTGGTGAAAGTTCCGGTACATTAGATAGGATAATGGAGAGAATGGCGGACTTTTATGATCAGGAATATAAACAGCAGAGAAAAGTAAAGGCAGCTTTAACGTACCCAATGATAATAGTAATAGTTGCCATTTTAGTAGTTGCTTTATTAGTCATGAAGGTTATTCCTATATTCGTAACTATGATACCTTCGAATGTCCAACTTCCACTTCCAACTAGAATTGTATTAGGGCTAAGTAATTTTATGCAGAAGTTTTGGTGGCTGGTTTTGTTAATAGCTTTAGCAATTTATTTAATACCAAAACTTAGAAACGCTCCACAGGAAGAAAAAGAAGATAGGTGGAAATTAAAAGCACCATTATATGGTAAAATATATACAAAAATTTATACAGCCAGGTTTGCAAGAACATTTGGCACACTTATATCCAGTGGTGTTCCGCTGCTTGACAGCATAAAAATATGCGGTGAAGTAATAGGAAGTAAAACAATAAAAAATACTTTGGACTTCTTAGAAGAACAGGTTAAAAAAGGAGCAACAATAGGCAATACGCTGGAAACCAAAAGCTTATTTTCACCAATGCTGATTCAAATGATAAAGGTAGGAGAAGAATCCGGTACATTAGAGCAGGTACTTGATAATACAGCAGAATTTTATGACGGTGAAGTCCAAACTGCTACAGACCAGTTGACTACTATGATTGAGCCTATTATTATAGTAATACTCGGTATTGTTGTTGCATTTATAATAATTTCTGTTATGCTTCCAATGCTTGAAATGTACAATTCAATCAAATAAAACAAATTTAATTTGTTTTATATAAAAAATTATATATTTAAGGAGGAATTTTCAATGAAAAAAAACACTAAAAAGAAAGGCTTCACACTAATCGAACTAATCGTTGTTATTGCTATTCTGGGTATTTTGGCAGCTGTATTGATTCCAAAATTTGCAGGGTTTACTGATAAGGCAAAGAGTACACAAGCATTAGTTGATGCTAAACAGTTTGCAACAGCAATGGATTCAATTGATGCTGAA
>JAJBWD010000425.1:0-7551 GCA_032907345.1 Bacillota bacterium
AACATTGTCAAAGAGTGTTAAATCTTTATTTAATATAAACTATAAAAAATAAACAAATTGTAATTATGTTTCAGTTAATAATAGTTATGTCTTTATTATATTAACTGTAAAACAAGTTAAAGTTTATCATACAATTTCTTTTATTAATAATGTATTAAGAATAAAAACCTTATTATTAAGATGTTATTAAGAAATTTGTTTATATATTGACTGCTTATTTATAAACTCTTATCATCATAATGCAATATATATTTTGATATCAAAAAATTAAATTATTGGGGTTTACTATTTTAATTTTATCAAGTTGCAGCGCTATATTGAAAGAGGGATAATTATGGAAACAAATTCAGAAAAAATGAAACTGGAAAATTCGGTAAAACTGTCCAGCCTGAACCCTTCTGATGCTTTAGAATTTTTAAAAGCTTCACCTGAAGGTTTATCTGCTGAAGAGGCAATAGATCGAGAAAAAAAATATGGGAAAAATAAACTTCATAAGGAACGTAATTTTCACCCAATTAAACAATTATTAAAACAATTTACACATTTTATGGCTATCCTGCTTTGGGTGGCCGGCATCCTGGCATTTATAGCCGGTATGCCTCAGCTGGCAGTAGCTACCTGGGCAGTTATCGTAATCAATGCCCTATTTTCCTTTTTACAGGAATTCAAGGCAGATAAGGCTTTATCTGAACTTTCAGATATGATACCAAGCTATGTAAAAGTATATAGGAATGGTGAGCTTACCACACTTCCTGCAGAAGATATAACCATTGGTGATACAATAGTTCTGGAAGCAGGTGACAGTGTTCCTGCAGATGCAAGACTGATAAAAACTCACAGCCTTTTCCTTAATAACTCAATGCTGACCGGAGAATCAGTTCCTCTTAACAGAACTGAAGAAGAGTTTGATGCAGAAGGAAAACCTGTTTCAGAAATAAATAATTTCGTGTTTGCAGGCACAACAGTAACTCAGGGTAAAGGTACGGCGGTTGTTTATGCTATAGGAAATGATACTCAAATTGGGCAGGTATCAACACTTACACAAACAATTGTAAAGGGAGACAGTACTCTTGAAGTTCAGGTAGAGAAAATAGTTAAATTTATTACAAAAGTAGCAATTATTTTAGGTGCTGCAGCATTTTTAGCAGCAGTACTTGTTACAGGCATGAGCTGGAAGGTAGGATTTATTTTTGCAATAGGTATCCTGGTAGCCAACGTTCCTGAAGGACTTCTTCCAACAGTAAGTCTTTGCCTCGCTGTTGGAGTACAGCGTATGGCAAAGGAAAAAGCATTGGTCAGAAAGCTGTCCGCAGTTGAAACTTTGAGTGCAGCATCAGTAATATGTACTGATAAAACAGGAACACTGACACAAAATCAGCTTATGGTGAGAAAAATATGGACACCGGATGGAGAAGCAGAAGTCAGCGGATCCGGATATAAAAAGGACGGAGAAGTAATACTTAAAGAAAGAAAAGCTAGAAAATCTTTGGAAATGCTTTTTTCTTCAGCAATTATCTGTTCTGAAGCTAATATAAAGGACAGCAAAAAGAATCAGGATGAATGGGAAGTTATAGGAAGTCCTACAGAAGCCTCAATTCTTATTGCTGCTGAAAAATATGGAATAAGTGTTAATGAAAAATATGAAAACTTTAACCGTATTGAAGTAAAGCCATTTACCTCAGAAAGAAAAATGATGAGTGTGCTGGCTGAAAATAAGAGTGATGTTAATTTTAAAGAAAATGAAAAAGTTATATTTACAAAGGGTGCTCCGAACATTGTCCTGGAATGCTGTAAATACTATTATAAAGATGGAATTGTAACTCCTTTAACCAGTGAAAATAAAAAGCAAATTTTAGCTAAAAATGATGCCTTTGCAGAAGAGGGTTTCAGAGTACTTGGAATATGTTATGAATATGCAGGAGATCATGAAGCCGCGGGAAAAGATATGGTGTTTATCGGACTTACCGCCATGTATGATCCACCAAGACCAGAAGTAGCTGCTGCTGTAAGGGACTGCCACCATGCAGGAATCAAAATTACTGTCATAACCGGAGACTACGGAATAACAGCTGCTGCCATCGGTAAGCAGATTGGTCTTATTAAAGACAAGTACCAGATAGTAACAGGCAGCGAAGTTGAAGCCATGTCCCAGAAGGAATTAATGGATATAGTTAAGCAGGATATCCCTCTGGTATTTTCAAGGACAACTCCTCAGCATAAGCTTAAAATAGTAGAAGCTTACAAGAAGCTGGGCGAAATTGTGGCTGTAACCGGCGATGGAGTTAACGATATACTGGCACTTAAAGCTTCAAACATCGGCATTGCAATGGGTAAAAATGGAACTGATGTGGCCCGTGAAGTTGCTGATATGATTCTGCTTGATGATAATTTTGCAACTATAGTCAAGGCTATAGAAGAAGGAAGATCTGTATACAGCAACATAAGAAAATTCCTTACTTATATATTAGCATCAAACGTTCCTGAAATTATTCCGTTTATAGCCATGGTACTTTTCCATATACCGCCGGCACTTACAGTTCTTCAGATTTTAGCTATTGACTTAGGTACGGATATGTTCCCAGCCTTGGCACTTGGCGCTGAAAAACCGGAAAAGGGAGTACTTGATCTTCCTCCAAGAAAGCCTGAAGAAAACTTACTTGATAAAAAATTATTTATAAGAGCATATGGTTTCTTAGGACTGATTGAAGGCATACTGGCCATAGTTATATTTATGTTTGCCTGGTCTAAGTCAGGATACAGCCTGCCAAAGCTTCAGTCTGTAACAGATATGATTGTTGCCGGTACTGCATCAGCACATCTTACAAACATTTATGTACACTCAACAACTATGACACTTATGGCAGTTATCGCATGCCAGATGGGAAATCTGTTTGTATGCAGATCCGAAAGACTTCCATTCTGGAGCTTATCCTCCAACAGGAATAACCTGATTTACTTCGGATTAGCATTTGAGGCATTGCTGTCACTGATGATTATATTTGTTCCGGGATTCCAGAGTGTATTCCAGACATCAGCATTAAACTTAAGCGATTACTCTGTACTTGCACTATGCCCCATAGCATTGATTATATTAGAAGAATCAAGGAAGTTCATATTCAGAGAAGCAGCTGAAAATAGCTACCAGAAATTAAGAGAAGGAAAACAGCACGCTTAAAATTATTTAAACAAAGAGGTATTTGGATTAACATTCAAATACCTTTTTTTCATTAATTGTAATGTAATTCTCAGCTATTTTAAGGCTGCTCTTTATTATTCTCCTCCAGCGGCAGTGTAAACTGAAATACTGCGCCGCCTTCTTTTTTATTAGCTGCTTCCATTTTACCATGATGTGCCTTTACAATTGACATGCAAATGGATAATCCAATTCCCATACCTCTTGATGATTCTGAGCTTTGTTTCCCTTTAGGAACATTGCTCTCAAACAAATATGGAAAATCCTCCTTTGGAATCCCCTTCCCGCTATCAGTTACTTTAAATACTGCATAATGTTGATTTTCCTCCACTTCCACTAAAACTTCAGAATCTTCCGGTGAATGCTTTATAGCATTTTCCAAAAGGTTAATAAGAACTTGTTCAATTAATATTCCATCCATAGGAACCATCAAAGGTACTTCAGGTACTTTTACAGTAATTTTGTGATTCGGAAATCTTTTTTGTATAGGATTGATGGCTTCTGATGTAATTTTCTCAGCTGATTCCATTGTTTTTATAACATTCATGGTCCCTTCATTGATATGGGTAACAGATAAGAGATTTTCTACCATGTGTATGAGCCACTGAGAATCCTCTTTAATGTCGGAAAGTTTATTTTGCGTCTGTCTGTCCAGATATACACCACTTTCAAGGATGGAGGAACTTGCATCTAAAATGCCTGTAAGGGGAGTACGCAGGTCATGGGAAATCACACGAAGAAGATTACTCCTCAAATTCTCCTTTTCTGATTCTATCAATATTTGCCTCTGCTTATCTGATAAGTATTGGCGCTCTAATGCCATTGCCACCTGAGAAGCTATCATTCGTAAAAATAAGCGGTTGTTTTGATTAAGCTTGCTTTTCATGCAGGATAATCCAATCACTCCAAGCACATTACCTTGTGAAATTACAGGCATATAAAAAGCTCCTGCACCCATGAGTGTATCTGTACCGGCACCTGCACGTTTTTTATTGATAAATACCCAATGAGCAACCGCACGTTCATCATCAGATAACATAAAAGAAACATCCGGGCCTGAGGGTGATTGCATCCAGGCAGCTTTTGAACTGATTTCCGGGTCTTGTGTATAAAATATTACAGAACGATCAAATAGTTTTACAATATACTCATTGGTTAAGTTTACGATATTTTCAAGCCCCCTGGCTGCAAGAAGCTTTTTATTGATTTCATATAGTACCTCTGTACGGCGTTCTCTTTCTACTGCAATATGTGCCTGTGTTTTTATGCGGACAGTTAAGGCACTTGTAATCAGTGCTGCAAGAAGCATAATTACAAAAGTAATGGGATAGCCTGATTCTATTGCATAAAAGGAAAAATGCGGTAAAATAAAGAGAAAGTTAAATATAAGTACACTTAATACTGAGGCAAGAATTCCATAAACGTATCCCATGGAAATCCTTGAAACAATCAATACAGATAAGATATATACCATAATAATATTTTGGTTATCAACATGAAGAGAACGAAGTCCCAATGATATCAAAGTGGCTGCTGTCAAAACACTGATTGTTTTTAATGTGTCCTTCCATGATAGAAACAGATTTTTTCCTATCTGTATTCTTTTTGGCTTTTTATATGCCCTTTGCACAGGACTTCCTGGAATAATGTGAACTTCAATGGCTGACAGCATGGAAATTAACCTATCCTCAAGGGCTACTTCAAATAAACTTTTCAGAGTCTTTTTATTTCTGCTTTTCCCGATAACAATGTTAGTGATGCCGGAATGTTTTGCATATTCCGCTATAACAGATGCAATATCATGTCCGTTAAGTGTTACAATTTCAGCTCCTAACCGCTCTGCCAAATCCAAATTATTCTGCATATTTTTCTTTTCATTTTCTGTAATATACTCATTTTCTATATTTTCTACATATACAGCTATCCAGGGTGCATGGAAGGCTTCAGCAGTTCTTGCTGTCCAGCGGATACATTTTGCAGAAGATGGTGAAGAACTTATACAAACCATCAGTTTAATACTGGCCATTTTTTCAGATAAGCGCTGTTCACTCTGATTATTGTGGCTAATTCTATCTGCAGCCTTCCGCATGGCAACTTCCCGCAAAAGGCGCAGATTTTCCTTTGTAAAAAAGTTTTTAACAGCTATTTCTGCTCTTTCCGGCCTATAAATTTTCCCTTCTTGAAAACGTCTCAACAGTTCATCCGGTTCTATATCTATTAAATTAACCTCATCCGCATTATCAAAAATATAATCAGGAATGGTTTCATGAACATTTATTTTAGTGATACCCTGGACGATATCATTCAGGCTTTCAATATGCTGGACATTTACTGTTGTATACACATCAATACCTGCATTTAAGAGCTCTTCTATATCCTGATACCTTTTTTTATTACGAACTCCATTAGCATTGGAGTGAGCCAGTTCATCAACCAGGATTAATTCCGGTTTTCTTTTAAGGGCAGCATCTAAATCAAATTCTTTAAGCTGAATATTTTTATATTCTACAGTCCTGGGAGATAATACTGATAATCCATTCAGCAGCTGCATTGTTTCAGGACGGGTATGAGGTTCAATATAACCTGCTACAACATCAACACCACTTTTCAGCTTTTCATGAGCATCATCCAGCATGGCATATGTTTTGCCTACACCTGCTGCATATCCGAAATAAATTTTTAGTTTACCTGTTTTTTTAGATGCATCAGAGCGAATACTCTGTAACAGAATGTCAGGGTTCGGACGCTGATCATTGTTATTTACCATAATCTCACCACCTCCTTAAATGATGTTATAAGCTTATTTAAATTAATCCATCAAGAGCTAAATTAACTTTAAGCACATTTACTGCAGGTTCACCCCAAAATCCCAGGAATCTTCCTGAAGTATATTTATTTATAATTTTTCTTACGGAATCACTGCTTATTTTTCTTTCCCTTGAAATACGTGTAACCTGATACTCTGCAGCTTCCGGCGAAATATCAGGATCTGCCCCGCTTCCTGATACAGTAACTAAGTCCATGGGGATATCTGCACTATTCTCCGGATCGAAGGAATGCCACCAGTCTATCCGCTGCTGTACAAGCTTTTGCTGCTCTTTACTTGTTGGTGATAAGTTTGTTGTACCCATTGGCCTGCCAATAAGATATATGGGCTTTGTAAAGCTTTGTTCAATTAATGCAGAACCATAATCCTTTTTTGTTCCATCTTTCAGCTTAACAGTAATTATGCTGCCGTTTGCCTGATTAGGAAATACCGCCTGAGCGATAACTGTTATAACAACAGGATAAATAACACCACAAAGTATTGTCATTATTACAAAGCATAAAAAAACCGGTTTTAAATTTATTAAATTTTTTCTCATAATACTTTTCACCTCACACTAATCCAAATACAGTCAGCAGTATATCAATCAGTTTTATTGCAGCAAAGGGCGCAGCAAGCCCTCCCAATCCATAAATCAGTATATTTCTTTTCAAAAGCTTTCCAGCAGGCATTTCATGATATTTTACACCCTTTAAGGCTAAAGGAATCAGTGCAATAATAATCAGAGCATTATAAATAATTGCTGACAGGATTGCACTCTTCGCACTGGTCAGTCCCATAATATTAAGAGATGTAAGCTGGGGATAAATACCGAAAAACAATACCGGTATGATAGCAAAGTACTTTGCCACATCATTAGCTACACTAAAAGTGGTTAATGCTCCTCTTGTCATTAAAAGCTGTTTTCCTATTCTTACAATATCAATTAACTTGGTTGGGCTTGAGTCTAAGTCTACCATGTTTCCAGCTTCTTTAGCTGCCTGGGTTCCCGAATTCATCGCTACTGCAACATCTGCCTGAGCCAGAGCCGGTGCATCATTAGTGCCATCACCGGTCATCGCAACCAGATGACCCTTAGCCTGATAATCACGAATCAATGAAAGTTTAGCTTCCGGTGTTGCTTCAGCAAGAAAATCATCCACTCCTGCTTCCGCTGCTATTGCTGCAGCCGTCATTGGATTATCGCCGGTTATCATAATGGTTTTAATACCCATTTTCCGTAAATCATCGAATCGCTCTTTTACACCATTCTTTACTATATCTTTCAGATAAATAACACCTAATACAATATCATTCTTAGCAACTACAAGCGGTGTTCCTCCCTCGCCGGCCACACGTTTTACGATTTGGCTGCATTCCTCCGGATAATCTCCGCCTTTGTCCGTTACAAATGTCCTTATTGCTTCTGCAGCACCTTTACGAATTTCATTTCCCTGATAATCAATGCCGCTCATTCTGGTTTTTGCTGTAAATTCAACAAATGATGCTCCAAGTTTGGATAGATCACGTCCTCTGATACCGAAACGTTCTT
>JAJBWD010000426.1:0-6579 GCA_032907345.1 Bacillota bacterium
CCGGTTGTTCTTTTTTATTACTAAGATTAAATTTCTATTCTTTGGCTTTTTTCAACTTTATATATTTTATTATCAATCTTTATATTAATAGGATTTTCAGTTTTTATATCTATTTCAGTCTTATCTCTCTTCATTTCCACCTGAATTTCTGCATTTCTATATAGAAATTTGAATTTCAGTCTAGTCCATTTTGGAGGAAGTTTTGGATTTAAAACAATGTAATCTTCTTTTATCCTAAGACCTGCAAATCCATAAACTATTGCCATCCAGGTTCCTCCCATGTTAGCAGTATGGATTCCATCTTTTGTATTGCCATTTCTATCATCCAAATCCAATCTGGCAGTTTCTGAGAAATATTTGTAGGCCTTATCGATATAATTTAATCTTGAAGCCATAATACTGTAAACAGCGTAAGATAACGATGAATCATGGGTAGTTATTTTTTCATAATAATCATAGGAGTTTTTTATGGTTTCAGGCTCTGACTCCTCTTCAAAAAGGAAATGTGCAAGTACAGTATCCGGCTGCTTAAGAACCTGATATCTGTATATTGTCAAAGGGTGAAAATTAAGCAAAAGAGGATATTTATCATCAGGAGTAGTTTTAAAATCCCACACCTTTTTTGATAAAAAGGTATCATCCTGAGCATTTATTTTATATTCTTCATTGTATGGCAGATACATTTTGCTGCCGGCTTTTTCAAAATTCTTTATTTCATCTTCTTCTAAACTTATTTTGTTACAAAGGTTGTTTAAAAGCACCTTGTCTTTTTCCTTTAACATATAATAGATTTTACCTGCCCATTTCAGATTGTATTTAGCTATGACGTTTGTGTAATAATTATTATTTACCAAAGCAGTATATTCATCCGGACCTGTAACTTCATCTATTTTAAATAATTCTTTATCATAATGTCCAATTTCCATCCATATTCTTGCTGTTTCAAATATTACCTCTGCTCCATATTTTTCTATAAATTCAAAATCATTTGTTGCTAAATAATACTGGATATAAGAATATGCAATATCACCATTTATATGATATTGGGCAGTGCCTGCGGGAAAATATGAGGAACATTCATCCCCGGTTATGGTTCTCCATGCATAGGCTGCTCCCTTTTTGTGTCCAAGCTCTTTTGCCCTTTTCCTTGCAAAATCCAGAATATTGTACCTATATTTCAGAAGCTTCCTGGCAATAGACGGACAGCACAAAGTAAAAAAGGGTATTATATATATTTCACTGTCCCAAAAATAATGACCTTCATATCCTTCACCGCTGAGCCCTTTAGCTGATATATTGCTTATAGAATCTTTCCCTACGGATTGCAGAAGCTGGTATAGATTATACCTAAGTCCCTGCTGCAGAGCCAGATCCCCCTCATTCTCAATATCGGCTATACTCCAGAATGCTTTCAAATAATCCTTCTGACACTGGAGTAAATCATCAAAACTTAATTTATGCACCTTATTTAATATATCTATCCCATTTTCAGCGGGTTTATCATGTCGCCTTGAATCCGTGTATACATTGTATTTATCGAATTCTATTATCTTTTTGCCAGGATTTACTTTATACACTGCAGTTACTTTTTTATCTTCTTTCTCGTATATTACACTGAAATCACAGCTGCATTTATGTTCTGTGGCAGCAGCCATAAGCTGCCCGGAGTTTTTTGTTTGGGACAAAATCTGCATTATATTATCATCTGCAGTTACTGATTTCACATCTAATATATCATCGTACCCTGAACCTGTCCGCATATCGCTGTCATCAACATAGTTTTTAACACCGCTGTCTATTCTCGACTTTATAGTAACTTCTTCATCAAAATTAACCTTTTCAATCTCATAATGGATTACAAAAAGCTCAGGAAATTTGAATGAAGCAAGTCTGGTTATTTTTAGTTTTAGTTCTTTGCCTTTAGGTGATTTCCAGTCTATTTCCCTTCTGTAATATCCATCCTTCATATTTAAATATCTATTGAAACTTAGAACAGTCCCAGAAAAAAGAGAGAACTTTTCACCGTCAATTATTATATCAATGCCTTGGGTATCAATTACATTAACTATTTTTTGTGAAGTTTCAGGAAATCCAAAGGCTTTTTCTCCATATAATATAGGTATATTTTCATAAAAAGCATTTATATAAGTACCTCTTATGGAGGATATATTTTTATCATATCCTTCTTCAAAATTTCCTCTTACTCCCAAATACCCATTAGCTACATTAAATATACTTTCGTTTTTCAATAAATCTTTTTCGTTTAAACTGTTGTCACTTATAATCCATGTGTTGCTCATATCTATTACTCTCTTTCTATTATTCTGATTATTTTACTGCACCGTCCATAACGCCTTTAATAATATATTTCTGTGAAAACATATAGAATATTATTATTGGTATGATTGTTAGAACAAGTCCTGCCATTGCTAAATTCCACTGTATTGTAAATTGTCCAAAGAAGTAAAATGTGGACAGAGGAATAGTTCTGTGACTTGGGCTTCTCAGTACCAATGATGGCAGCAGATAGTCATTCCAAATCCAGATAACATTTAATATGGCAACAGTAACATTAATTGGTTTAAGAGACGGGAATACAATTTTCCAGAATACCTGAAACTTATTACAGCCATCAATCATAGCTGCTTCTTCTAAGGAGCGGGGTACTCCTTTTATGAATCCATGGTATAAAAACACGGATAAACTTGACCCAAATCCAATATACATAAAGACAAGCCCATAATAGGTGTCAATCATAGAGAAATGAATAACTCCTATATCCCAGCTGCTCATATACTGCATCAATGGTATCATAACAGCCTGAAATGGAATAAGCATTGTGGCAACAAATGCATAAAGTATAAAATCAGAAAGTTTTGATTTATTGCGGACTAATACCCAGGCTGTCATAGATGAAAAAATAATAATAAGCAGAATACTGGTAGTTGTTACTATAAGAGAGTTTAAAAGTGCTTTCCCAAAATTCATCCTTTCAATGGCAGTTATATAATATGAAAAATCTAATGGTTTAGGGAGGCCCATAGTGTCCGTAAATATCTGTGCTCTGCCTTTAAAGGAATTGATAACCATAATATATATAGGGAACAAAGTAAAAATTGCTGCAATCAATCCTAATATTATAAGTACCCATGACTCCTTTGATTTCCTTTTCATTACATTTCAACCTCCCTCTTTTTGGTATAATATACCTGCAGCAGTGTAATTACCATAATAACCAAGAAAAAGACTATGGCTTTAGCTTGTGCTACTGCATATTTATTATAGCCAAAAGCTGTGTTAAAAATATTCATGGTTATGAGTTCTGTACTTCCAAAAGGCCCTCCGTTTGTTAAAGACAGGTTAGTATCATACTGTTTGAATGAATTTGACAATGTGATAAATAAGCTTATAGTAAACGCCGGAGAAATAAGCGGTAATGTTATCTTTTTAAATTTAGTCCATGCATTTGCACCATCAATCTCTGCAGCTTCCATAATTTCATCTGATATGCTTTCAATGGAAGCTATATATACTACCATTACATATCCTGCCATCTGCCAAACGCCCACAGTAACTAAAGCCCAAAATGCCGCAGTAGGATTATCCAGCCAGTTAAAGAATATTTTAGAGCTGTGAATTGCGATACCTAATTGATCAAAGAACTTAGTAAAAACGAACTTCCATATGAATCCTAAGATTAATCCGCCTATCAGATTTGGAAGAAAATATATGCCCCTCAGCAGATTCCTGCCTTTTATTTTTGATGTAACAAGCAGTGCCAGTACCAGTCCTACAACATTTACAAGTATAACCATAACCACTGTATATTTTGTTGTAAGCCAAAAGGATGCAACAAATTTATCATCTGCAAATACAGTTTTATAATTTTTCAATCCTATAAACGAAGAACCTTTAAAAGCAAATCCGTTCCAGTCCGTAAATGAATATATAATTCCCATAATAAAGGGTATAATAACCACATTTACGAATGCAAACAGCGAAGGAATTACAAATAAAGCCGTAGTTATTTTACCTTTAATGCCTTTGTTCATATCAGAGCCTCCTATCTTAATATCAGATATTAAACCAAAAGCCTCATAAAGAGGCTTTCAGTTTAAAAAATCAATTTACTTTTTTGCAGCATCCACCCATACTTTATTAATTTCATCTAATAGCTGCTCAGGTGTTGATTTACCAGCATAGAACTTTTCCATTGCGCTGGAACAATCCTTATCAACTCCTGCTGGGAATAAATTAAATGTCCAAGGTACTGTATTGCCGGCTTCAGAATACTTATCAACATCTTTTGCTAATGCAGTCATATTTGATGTATCAAAACCATTATAAGCAGGTATCAGCTTAAATTTATCTGTAACATATGTCTGTCCGGCTTTTTCTGTAAATAACCAGTCCAGGAAGCTTATAGCAGCTGTCTGCTGGTCTTTTGTAGCATATTTATTTACATGGAAGAAGTTAGTATTTCCTACTGCAATAGATGTATTTCCATTTGCCGGCATACCTATCATTCCATAATCAAATTTAACTTTATAGTCGGTGAGTACTGATTCGCACCAGTTACCCTGATGGATTATTGCATACTTACCAGTAGCAAATCCTGCCAGCTGGTCATCATAACTGTCTTTTGCCAGATTTGTATATGGCTTTAAAGTTTGTAAATCCTCTGCATACTGCTTAACTTCCGGAATGTCTTTAAGCTTTGTTTCTCCGCTGATAACCTTTGGAATAACTTCCTTATAACTACTCATTGTAGCAAAGGGCCAGTTAAATGGATGCATGAACTGGAAATAGGTTTCCTTTGCAAATGCTAAAGGCTTTACGACTCCTTTTACCTTAGCCAGCTTTTGGCAGGCAGCTACTAAATCACTCATAGATTTGATATCTTCTGCATTAACTCCTGCATCTTTAAATATTGACTTATTATATATTAGTCCAAAGCCTTCAATTGCCATTGGAAGTCCGTACAGCTTGCCATCTTTCATAGCATCCTCAGATTGACCTTTAGCAATTTTAGAAGCAGATTTGGCTGAATCTAAAGGTGCCATATAACTAAAGAACTTTTCAAATTCACTGCCGCTGCCGCAGGTGAAAATTGTAGGAGCCTTTTCCGGTGATGAAGCAAATTGAGACTGCAGAGTTGTAACTAAATTATCTCCTGCTGCTCCAAGGATCTGTACCTCTACATTTTTGTGAGTGCTGTTAAATTCCTTAGCTGCTGCTTCCAGCTGCTGCTGAATTTCAACCTTATTCTGGATCAATGTAACTACTGCCTTTTTGTTTGTGTCTGCTGTTTTAGCTGTACCTGAAGAACAGCCAGCCAGCATTGTTACGCCAACAGTAAGAGCGCATAGAATACTTAGTAATTTTTTCATTTCTTTTCCCCCTACTTATTATTATACTTTTTACCGTGAAATACAATTGTTGTAATCGGTTTCTATATTGACATTATACATTGATAAATTGTACAATTTTATAAATACTTAATATATTTTATAATATCTTAATGTAATTTAAGGGAGGCGATATAAATTGGATTCTATTTATAAAAAATTAGAATTGACTATGGCAAAAAATAGGTATACTTCCTATGTGCATCCTTCTTATAAACTGGAAAGGGAGCTTTTAAATTCCGTTCAGAAGTTAGATGAGGATAAAAGCATTGAAATTTTAAAGGAAATAAATTCATTAGAGAGAGCCCATCTGTCTAAGCAGCCAATAAGTTCTTTAAAATACTCCCTTGTCGGCTCCTGTACAATTTTTACACGGGCTGTTATTGAGGCTGGACTTGACACAGAAACAGCTTTTATGCTGAGTGATTATTATATTAACTTAATTGATGAAACCAAAAATAATAAAGAAATTCAAGACTTAGAGTATAAAATGTTACATGATTTTATCAGGGTTTTAAGAACAAATAAGGAATACATCTATAATCCAATGATAAACCGTGTAATCTACTATATTAAAAAGAATATAGAAAATAAATTAACTCTTGAGGAAATATCATCCTTTGTAAATGTACATCCAAATTACCTGTCATCTGCATTTAAAAAATATGTAGGCAAAACGCTGACTGATTATATCAATAATCAAAAAATTGCTGCTATTAAAATTTACATGAACAATATGAATTTAAGCATTAGTGAAATAAGCTATACATTCAATTTCAGTTATGTAAGCTATTTTAGTAATTTTTTTAAAAAACATACCGGACTTACCCCCATGGAATACAAAAAGCAGATTTCCAGCAAAACTCCTGACATTGAAAACTGCATAAAATAAGATCTGATGTTTTTCAATAATTGTATATCTGGAAATGCTGACCTGTCTTTAAATTTTTAGGCTGCATTTTAATGTGTAATTAGAATAGACAAAAGACCACAGCAAAAGGAAACTGATGTACCCAGCAAAAGTTCTCTTAAAGTATGCCTCCCCATTTTTAGCCTTGACCAAAATACTATTGGTATAATAAGAAGAAAAAACCAGCTATATTTACCAAGAAAATAAATGCAGATAAGTACCGGACCCATTACACCACAGGCATGACCGCTGGCTTTTATC
>JAJBWD010000427.1:0-3320 GCA_032907345.1 Bacillota bacterium
AGAGTTTCACCAGCATGATTCCCCTAAAGCGTCCTCAGGAACCGGAGGATATTGCCAATATGGCCCTTTTCCTCTGTAGTGATTTTGCCAAAAATATCACAGCCCAGTCCTTCGCCGTAGATGGCGGCGCCACTGTTTAATTAATAGATGCCACCCAGGTCACTTTTCACTTTTCAAATTAATTTTTGGCTCAAAATGTGAAATGTGAACTGGGTGGCAACTTATTACAATAAATTAACCGGCATAAATGTATTAGAATAAATTCTACATAATTCTATAGCTTTTTTATCAAAAAAATACTTTGGGAGCTGACTCCATGTCCACTTGCTCTTTATAGAATTTGAAAGTAATTCAAAGGCACTATCACTGGCAAACTTCATAGTTGTGTTATTATGATAGCTATAGTTTAAATATTTTAAACCAACTAATTCATATTTCATACTTAGTTGTTTGAATATATATTCAACATTTTTAAGTCTGTCCTGCCAGTCAGAGTGTATACCTCTCTCCTTTTTCTTGTCCCAAAATTCATCATAAATTATTCTTGAAGGATGTAAGAACAAAGATACTGCTTCGTAACCTTTGAGAGAATCTTCTACCTCATCTAAGGATAACATAGCTTCCAGAGGCTTTGATATAACTGGTAAGTTTAGCATATCCATAAATAAAAAGGCTTTATTAAACTTTATATCCATTGTGTTAACTTTAAAATCATAACTATGAATATATTTAAGAAACTGTGGAGTCCATGCATAGTTAGGAGCTCTGAAACCAACTAGCTTTAACCGACTCTTCATTTTTGACAATCCGCCTGAACTGCTGAAAGTATCATCAATAGGGTTATATTTCCTTTCTTCATATAGTTTTATTGCATTGATTTCATCCATATCCATATTAAAAGTAATTTGCGGAATTGTCTTGAAGGAATGAGTATTAGTATGGTATCCAATCTCCAGATAATCGGAAGATTCTATGAAATTTATCAAATCATTGTTTGTATCATCGAGCTGTTCGTACCTCATTCCCGTCATATAAAGATCACAATATATTTTTTCTTTATGGCAAAAAGCGCATATTTCCTCAATTACTGAATTATTCAGATAAGGATCACCTAAAATATCTTCTACATCCATTGATAAATTTATTTTCATTTTCTATCCACCTTCGGTATCCATCTTTTATCATTATTCTTAATTAATTTATAACTACGGCTTGATATTGGATTAAAAACTATATGCAGGTTTTTACTGGATATTATATCTACTTCTAAATTTCCCAAATCAATAAATTCTGGCACATCAAATTTTACCATACTGTTGAAGTTAGAAGCTGCTGAAATTGACCACTTTAGAAACTCCTCTGACATGGTGGAAAATTCAATGATATGTGCTAAATTATCTTTAATTCCAATTCCGGCTATGTTATCATTCATATCACTAATGAATACAACCTCTTTAAAATCAGGGCATTTCTTTATCCAATCTACATATTGTGGTGTCCTCTCTATATAAAAAGGTTTATTATTATTATTTAATCTTTTACTAATATCCTCTGAGTTATTAATTATAGAAAACTTTACAGGTTTAACAGCATAAGCAGTAGTTTCTTTTATTTCGCAATAGCAAGGAACTTTATTATAATATTTATTATAAGTTTCAGTGCTGGCAGTACCTATTTTTGCATCTATTGATGGATTGTCTGAAATACTATTTTCAATTAACTTTCCTACTCCCTTGTTTGAAAAATCTTTTCTTACTGCAAAATCCATTAAACATAAGAAATTCATTATTTCACCTTTTACTTTAAATAAATACTTTCTTGCAATAAGTATTCCAATTAATATTCCTTCCTCGTAAGCCTCGTATACATCATCACCACAAAAGGGGTCTTCTGAATGCTTCCAAAAAAATTTTTCTTTAGTCCCCCAATTCCAAGGATATACATCTTTTAAAAAATAGTAATGCTCTTCACGTGCATAAGATTTTTTTATTATCATCTTCTCATAAGCTCCTTATATTCACCGTACATAATACCCGCTGTCTCATCCCAGGTTGGAAGGATTGTTTTTAACGTGTTTCCCTTAATTTTATTTAATAAACTTCTATCATTGATTAAATTCTGTAATATTTGCTTTTGCTTCTCTATATCATCAAATTCACATATAAATCCATTGAATCCTTCTTTAATTATTTGAGGCACCATACCTACAGGAGTTGTAACAACTGCACATCCAGCGCTTAGAGCCTCCAGCACAACCAAAGGTCCTCCTTCCAATCTGGATGGAAAATAAAATATGTCAGCTTTTTTAAAAAGCTGAATTATTTCTGAACGCGGCAAAGGCTCTGAAATTAAATCTATACTATCTGAAGCATCTGATAGTTCTTTAATTTTGTCCTGATATTCAGAATCAAACTCTGCTCCGCCATGGATAGTAAAATGAGCATTTTTTAAATCCAGGATTTGAAGCATTTTTATAACATTTTTTATTCCTTTACTTTCATTTAAGCGCCCTATAAAAAGTATCTCTGTCTTAATGCTATCAATATGTTTTTCAGGTCTAAAGGGGGCATTTTGGGTAATTGTAATATCATTGTAATATACTCTGCCAACAGCCTCTTTAACCCTTTGGGAAACTGCAAATATCTTTGACATCTTTAAAATATTTTTTCTGACTTTCACAATATTAGAATTCTGTTTAGGGTTTGGTGATTCTGAATGAAATGTATATACACTTTTTTCTTTCGGTGATTTTTGTATTGCATTTTGCAGGAATTCCCTTTCTGTTGTAAAAGTACCATGAAAATGATTAATATCTGCCTCCCTTATGGCTGTTTCTAAATCTTGTTCAGATTCTATTTTTCTAATAAAACTTAATGGTTTATAAATTTACTCCAACTTCTCACAATTTTCAATTAGATCTTTATGACTTTTCATGTCATATCTTAAGGGCCATGGGATACAAATCCTTATATCTACATTATACTTTTCATTAAGAATTAAAGCCACTTCACCCTGATGAATACTTAATCCGCCTGGATAACAAAAGTCACTGAAAAAGTTTACTATCATAGGTATTTCTCCTTATATAGCTGAAATGGTTTTATATTTACCTCTACTCTTGAAGGATTTATAACTCCATTATTTAAAATTTTCAGTTTGCTATATTTATCTTCTAAATTTAAATTGCTCAAAAAATAGTCCGTATCTTCAATTAATTTTTCTTCTTTTCCAATATTAAAAATCAGATAATCTGATAAAGCCATAAGCTTGCCTACACCTAAGTTTAATTCATAACTATCAATTTTCATTATAATTTCAGC
>JAJBWD010000428.1:0-5852 GCA_032907345.1 Bacillota bacterium
TATATTATAATTGTTACAAGAGGTCATGCTTTTGACAAAGATGTTTTGGCAGAGGCGCTTAAAACTAATGCTAAATATATAGTAATGATAGGCAGTAAAACAAAAAAGCAGTTTGTATTTGATAAGCTGCTGGAGGAAGGATATACAGAAGAAGATTTAAAAAAGGTACACGCACCTATTGGTGTTAACATTAAAGCTCAGACTCCTGAAGAAATAGCAGTAAGTATAGCAGCTGAGCTTATTGAGATAAGAAGAGGATAAGAATATGAATAGACTATCTGCAGTAATTTTATCAGCAGGTTATTCATCCCGTATGAAGGATTTTAAACCGCTGCTTAATTTTGGAAATAAAGCCGCAGTCCGATTAATATATGATACCTACAGGGAATGTGGTATTGAAGATATATTGATCGTAACAGGCTTTAATTCTGAAAAGTTAATGGAAGAAAACAAAGACATTAAGGTGAAATGGGTACTAAACCTTGATTTTAAAAGCGGAATGTACAGTTCCATAAAAGCAGCTGTTAAGGAGATTGATGAAAACTCACAGGGATTTTTTTTAAATCCGGTAGATATTCCGGTAATTAAAAAGCAAACTATAGCAGACCTTAAAAACGAATTTGAAAAAGGTGAAAAAGGCATAATATATCCAATATTTAATGGGAAAAGAGGACATCCCACTGTAATTTCAACTAATTACAGTAACATAATAACTGAAAACTCAGGAACCGGCGGGCTTAAAAGTCTGCTTCAGAAATATGAAAATGACTTCGCAGAAATACCTGTATGTGATAACGGAACTGTTATGGATATGGATACGCCGGAGGATTACAGGAAGCTCCAGGCATATTTTAATTTGAGAGATATACCTGATGAGGAGGAAATAACTGCGATTTTAAATAAATATAGTGTACCCATGATTATAATAAAACATCAGGAAGCCGCAGCTGATATTGCTGTACATATTGGGAAGAAGCTTAAAGCTTCCGGATATTATGTGGATATTGATAAAATAAAAGCAGCATCTCTGCTTCATGATATAGGGAGAACCGGAAAAAATCATGCAGCTAGAGGCGGGGAAATTTTAAGAGATTTAGGTTATGATGATATAGCTGATATAGTTTCAGTTCATATGGATATTGAAGTTACAGAGAAAACAAAAATTACTGAGAAAGAAATAGTATATCTTTCCGATAAGCTGGTAATAGAAGATATGCCTGTTTCCCTGGACAAAAGATTTGAAAAGGCTTTTGATAAGTTTAAAGACAATCAGGAAGCTTTAAACAATATAAAAATCAGGCTTAAAAATGCTGTGATGATTCAAAATAAAATAAATAGTATTTTAGAGGGAAAACTATAATGAAAAAAACCATTTATCTGTTAAGACATGGTGAAATAGAATCAGAAGGCAGTAAGAGATACATAGGCATAAAAGATGTAAGGCTCAGTATGAACGGGATATATCAGGCAGAAATGCTGCAGCATTTTTTCAGTTCTATTAGCATAGATAAGATATACTGCAGCAGTTTGATACGTACAGTTGAGACTGCAAAAATAATCAATGAGCATAGAAATGTTCAGATAGTTAAAGATGAGGGCTTAAGAGAAATAAATATGGGCATTTGGGAAGGAAAAACATTTGATGAAATAAAGGCAAAATTCCCGGATGAATTTGAAAGGCGAATTAAGGAAATAGATACCTTTAAGCCAGCAGGAGGAGAAAGCTTTAAAGAATGCAGGGAAAGGGCAGTCAGTGTTTTTAAAAGAATATCCGGGGAAAGCTTTGAAAACATTATTATAACTGCCCATGCAGGTGTTAACAGAAGCATTATATCTGATATTTTAGGGGTGCCTGTTGATAATATATTTAAATTCAAGCAGGACTATGGCTGTATAAACAAGATAACTATAGATAAATCAGGAGAAAAAATAGACTATATTAATTATGTTTTGTGAGAGGTATGCAGCAAATGATAAATTCTGAATTATTAAATTCAATAATCGCAAAATCACACAAAAGGTGTATAGATTTAGGTATAAGTAAAAATCTGGTTTACAGCAGAAGAATTCTGGATGAAGCTGAGCTGCAGAAGAGATTTGCCAAAAATAGAAATCTCATAATTACAGTTTTACCGTATATGAACCAGCTTATAAATTTTGTTAAAGACTCGGATTTTTTTGCTTTACTTACAGATGAAGAAGGATGTATATTAAATGCCATTGGTGATGAAAAAATATTATCAGAGGCATTTGCACTTAAAATGGTTCCCGGTGCATTTATGGATGAAAAGAGTATTGGAACTAATGCCATGTCAATGGTTATAACAGAAAAACAGCCTATTCAGATTTCAGGCAGGTATCACTTTATTGAAGCATATCATAAATGGACTTGTTCCGCAGCTCCAATAATGTGCGATGGTAAACTTATTGGTGTACTTAATCTTACAGGTTATACCGAGAATGTACATCCCCATACCTTGGGCATGGTAGTAGCTGCATCAAATGCTATTGAAGAAATATTAAAAGTGAAAGAATTCAACAAGGAAAAGATTAAAAACAGCAGCCACATTAACAGAATATTTGAATCTATCCCAGTGGGAATAATAACATCAGATATCAACGGAAAAATAAAAACATATAATAAGAAAGCAGTTCAAATGTTTGGAAGTGAAGATAATCCTTTAAATAATAAAAATATGTTAAACATTATATGCGATTGGGAAAAATTAAAAAATGAAATATATTTTAATAAAAGCATTCCAAAACAAGTAAGCATTCTTTCTTTAAGAGGTAAATACATTTGCAATTTCAAGGCTGGTACAATATATAATTCTGATGATAATGAAGCAGAAATTATTTATATTTTTGAGGAAACAGATCAGAAAAAAAGTGAAAAGGTTCACGGCCGGGCGTATTATACCTTTGAAAGGATAGTAGGCGAAGATGAAAACTTCCTAAAGATTATTCAATATGCTAAAAAGATATCAAAAAGTAAATCTACCATATTAATTATGGGAGAAAGCGGCACAGGAAAAGAAGTTTTTGCTCAGTCCATTCATAATTACAGTGACAGGGTAGATGGACCATTTATTGCTATAAACTGCGGCGCCATTCCAAAACAGCTTATTGAATCAGAATTTTTTGGATATGAAGAAGGAGCATTTACAGGAGCTAAAAAAGGAGGAAACTTAGGTAAATTTGAACTGGTAAGCGGCGGTACAATAATGCTGGATGAAATAGGGGAAATGCCTCTTGATATGCAGACCAAGCTTCTTCGTGTTGTTCAGGAAGGTGTCATAACCAGAATAGGCAGCTCAAAATCTATAAATGTAGATGTAAGAATAATAGCTGCTACAAATAAGGACCTGAAAAAAGAAGTAGAGCTGGGACGATTCAGAAAAGACTTATACTACAGGCTTAATGTTCTTCCAATTTATTTGCCTCCTTTAAGGGAAAGAAAGACGGACATTCCGCTTCTCATTAATTTTTTCATGAACAGTATATCTAAAAAGTTGGATAAGGAACCGGTGAATATTCCTAGGGAGTATTTAAATAAAATGATAAATTACCCCTGGGCAGGAAATATAAGAGAACTGGAAAACGTAGTAGAACTGATAATCAATACTGAATCAATACCTTCTATGTTTTTTGGAGAAGAAACAAGTACAGAAGAAGAAGCACTTATAGATTTTAATAATGATTCTTATAAATTGGATTATATAGAGGAACAGCATATAATAAAAACACTGAAAAAGTTTAAAGGAAATATTACAAATACTGCGGATGCTTTGGGTATAAGGAGAAATACACTTTACTGTAAAATAAAAAAATATAATATATTAATCAAGGAATAAGATAAGCAGGGACAATGTGTTATGCTCCCTGCTTTCATAAACTTTTTGGTATTTGTGCCAAGGCATAAAATAAGGTGGTTTATTCCATGAAATTGTGCTAAAATAAAATTGGCATTATTTGTAATTAATAATTTAAATAATAAATAAGGAGAGAAAAATGGAAATAGATAAAAGAATAGCAGTTCTAATCGATGCTGACAATGTATCAGACAAATACATAAAGTACATAATTGACGAAATTTCAAATCATGGAACACCAACATATAAAAGGATATATGGTGATTGGACCAAGCCCCAGCTGTCTCCATGGAAAAATGTACTGCTTAATTACTCAATAACTCCAATTCAGCAGTATAGCTACACTACCGGCAAAAATTCCACGGATGCTGCCCTTATAATTGATGCCATGGATATACTCTATTCACATAATGTAGATGGGTTCTGTATTGTATCCAGTGACAGTGATTTTACTAAACTTGCTGCACGGCTGAGAGAAGCAGGAATGTATGTTATTGGAATGGGAGAAAAGAAAACCCCTACACCCTTCATATCTGCCTGTGAAAAGTTTAAATATCTGGAAGTATTAGCCTCTATGGCTACAAAGCCTGCAGAAATTGCCAGTGTTAAAGGGACGCAAAAAATAGAAGAACCAAAAGCCGGCATGGTAAGCATTAATAAACTAATTGAAGTTATTAAAACTATTATTACTGAGATTTCAGATGAAGATGGATGGGCGTTTTTAGGAGAACTTGGCAGTACCCTTAATAAGAGGTATCCGGATTTTGATACCAGAAACTATGGCTATACAAAGCTTACTCCTTTTGTATCCTCTTTAAAATGCTTTGAAATAAGGTCAACAAAAACCAGCAATCCAAGTATAACTCTTAAGTATGTAAGAAATAAAGAATAACATATTATAAACTGGTAATTTTAGGACTGTTTTTTTTATAAATATAAAGCAGTTCTATTTATTTTGTAAAAAATCATTAGAAAATTCTGATTGAAATAATCATAAAGAAAATTGGAAAGGAAGTTGTCTGATAAATAAAAGCAGCATCCCTGCATAGCTGTAGGATTGTTTTTAATTATCAGCACCTTAGTTTCTGCAGTAATAAGCAAAAATACCATTACCGGAAGTTAAGCTGCCGACCTGAGATTAATTAACCTCAGAGAGACAGGTGCCGATATATTTTGCCATGGATTCAATGGGAATTTGTAATGCAACTGCAAATTCTCCAAACAACTGCTTTTCAGCAAAACTGAACAATATGTTGTCTGAATTGCTTAGTGCTTTACCGTCAGCACTCTTAGCCTGTTTCTCCAAATAAAATCCTTTTAATATTCTCATACAATTTTTAGTATCATGAGATTTAAGTGTTTCTTTAAATTTAATCTGCCTTTCTTTTTTATCATCAATCCAAAAAGGCTTAAGTTTTGCCATGGACTCAATGAACTTTTTAACTTCTGGTTTAGTATATATTCTGCGCATAAAAACTTTGTCGTTGCTAACCGGAATATATATTTTACTTTTGTTATCGAAAGCCGGCTGCAGCATATAACACAAATCAGTTTCATTATTAGAATGGGGTAAAGTACAAATGTCCAGAACTTTGCACACACCACTATTGCTGTACATAATATATTCACCTATTTGATACATACATTTATAACCTCCTTTAGATTATTGTAAGTGACAGGAAATTCTTTTGCTGTTATTTTTATATAAACAGTTTAATATTGCAGGGTACAATAAGACATACCATTAGATTTGGTGATTGTAAAAAGAAAAAATGGAATTTGGCCTTCTCTGTATATTTTTATAGAAAATAAAAAACATGCGGTCTTTACAACTGGTCTTATGTTGCAAGACTGCACGTTATATATAATATTATATCACAATCGAGTTAATATTTCAAATAGTAAATAGTAAAAAAAGCCATTGAATTGGCTTATTTTTTGTAAAAATCATCAATTAATTGAATGCATTTTTCTAATGGA
>JAJBWD010000429.1:0-6586 GCA_032907345.1 Bacillota bacterium
CAGAATAGGTAAACAAAACATTAAATTAATTGATAATAATTTTTACCTATGGAATTACAATGATATAAAGTGTTATAATTATAAAATAAATTTATAAAAAAGGATGTTGGATATGGATATTCTTAAATTAGATAGTGTGAAAGTTGCCAGATTTTCTATCAGAATGGCAACATCATCAAGAACCGAAGAGGAAGCATTAACTCAGAAGTATAAAGAAAATAACATATTAGCGGCAGCTGTAGATATAGGGGGATCACTGCTTGATTCCATACCTAAAATACTGGAAAGTGCACTGGTTGCTTCTAAAAGATGTGGAATAATAGGCAATAATCATGTTGAAGAGGGAGCCTTAATTGGAGCAACGAGAGAAGCTATAATGCAGGTTACAGCTAAGGCAAATGGTCTTAGTGTAGGCGGTAAAATCGGTATAGCAAGGGCTGGAGAGCATTTAAGCGTCTGCGTTTTTTTAAGTATAGGACTTCTTAATTTAAATGAGGTAGTAATAGGCCTGGGGCATAGATCCATAGCCAGGATATAATATTTTATTTTTCTATTGACATGGAAATTAAATTAAGTTAACATACAAATAATAATTAAAATTTGAGTAGTATGGTAGTATGGTAGGTGTTCACAATTATGTTTTGAATTCATGGAATTCGTAACATTCGTAATTGTGCTTATTAGTTGTTTTAAACTCCCTATTAAGGGAGCTTTTTTTATACTTATTTATATATTTGGAGGATGGTAGTATGGTAGGGAAAAAAGTTAAAGTATTAATGTCAGCATTTTTAGCAGCAGCACTTCTTGGGGGATGTGCTTCATCAAAAACAGGGAATAGCTCTGAAAAAGTATTTAAAATCGGCATAACCCAGATAGTGGAACACAGTGCGTTAGATTCAGCAAGGAAGGGATTTATTCAGGCTCTTAAAGAAAATGGCTACGAAGATGGGAAAAACCTTAAAATTGATTTTCAAAATGCTCAGGGGGACATGCCTACAACTCAGACAATAGCACAACAATTTGTTAATGATAAGGTGGATATGATTTTTGCAATATCAACTCCATCAGCCCAGGCAGCGTATAATGCAACTAAAGAAATTCCAATAGTAATAACTGCTGTAACAGACCCTGTATCTGCAGGCCTCGCAAAATCCATGGACAGTTCAGGAAACAATGTAACTGGAACATCAGATGCAACTCCTATGGAACAGCAGTTTGAATTATTCATGAAATTATATAAAAATACTAAAAAAGTAGGAATGATTTATAACACCAGTGAAAGCAATTCGGGGATTCAGGTAGAGCAAGCCAAGGCACTGGCTGCAAAAATGGGACTAACCATTGTTCCTCAGGGAATTACTTCAGTAAATGATATCCCTCAGACTATAGATTCTTTATTAGGAAAAATAGATTTATTATATCTTCCAACAGACAATATGGTAGCTTCATCTATGCCTATAATTGTTAAAAAATGTTATGCAGCTTCTATTCCTGTTATCGGATCAGAAAAGGGAGAAGTTGAAGGGGGAGCATTATGCACAGTTGGCATAGACTACAACAAATTAGGTTATGAATCCGGCCTTAAGGCTGTGGAAATATTAAAAGGGAAAGCACCAAAGGATATAAAAATATCAGTTCAGGAGAATGCATCCATTATAATAAACAGTGATGCTGCTAAAAAGCTAAATATTACAATTCCTGAAGAAATTAAAAAAGGTGCGGCCATTATAACAGGGGGCGTTAAGTAATGTTATCTTTTATCATCAGTTCTCTTTTGCAGGGTTTTATATTTGCAATGGTGGCTCTGGGAGTTTACATAACCTTCAGGATATTGGATTTTCCTGATATGTCTGTGGATGGAACTTTCCCCCTGGGAGCTTCCGTTGCGGCTCTGTGCCTTACAAAGGGAATTAATCCCGGTTTAGCCTGCTTATTATCTTTTGCAGCAGGTTCTCTGGGAGGGCTGGCCACAGCAATACTCCACGTAAAGCTTAAAATATCAAATTTGTTATCCGGAATTCTGGTCATGATAGGCTTATATTCAGTAAACTTAAGAATAATGGGTAAATCAAATATTCCTTTGTTTAATTATAAAACCATATTTAATGCTGATATAAACCCGGTTATTGTAGTTGCTGTGTTTGCACTTTGCACTAAAGTTATTCTGGATTTGTTTTTAAAAACAAAGCTGGGCTTTATATTAAATGCAGTGGGAGATAATGAACAATTAGTTACTTCCCTTGGGGTAAATAAGGATTTCGTAAAAACTGTGGGGCTTATGCTGTCAAATGCAATAGCTGCCCTGGCAGGAGCCATAATGGCACAAAGCCAGGGATTTGCAGATGTAGGTATGGGAACAGGAACTGTAGTTATAGGCTTAGCTGCTGTAATTCTGGGTGAATCTGTATTTAAAAAATTTAATAAAATTAAGAATACCACCATGGTGGTAATTGGTGCTGTTTTATACAAACTGGCCATAGCTGCAGCTCTTCGGGCAGGACTTAATCCAAATGATTTAAAATTAGTAACTGCCCTTATCGTAATAGCTGTCCTAGCTGCAAACAATTTTGAAATAAAAGGACTGAGGAATAGTCATAAAGCTGTAAAAGGTGGTGTTGTCATTGCTTCAAGTACAAAATCTTCATAAGACCTTCAATAAAAGTACAGTTAATGAAAATACTGTTTTTGATAAATTTAATTTAACTGTAAATCCAGGAGACTTCATTACTATAATAGGAAGCAATGGGGCAGGAAAATCTACTCTGCTTAATATAATTTCCGGCATGATAAGGCCAGATGAAGGCAGCATAGTTTTAAAAGATAAGGACTTAAGCAAGCTTCCTGAATATAAATGTACCCAATATATCGGCAGGGTATTTCAGGACCCGGGGATGGGCACATCACCTTCCATGACTATACTTGAGAATATGTCCATGGCTTATAATAAGGGAAAGAAATTTGATTTAAGTTTCGGAATAAATAAAAAGAATATATCTTATTTCAAAGAGCTTCTTGCAAGCATCGGATTAGGCTTGGAAGACAAGCTTCATACCAAGGTTAAGCTTTTATCCGGGGGGCAGAAACAGTCATTGGCTCTGCTTATAGCAGTTATGTCCAAGCCCCAGCTTCTTTTGCTGGATGAGCATACTGCAGCACTGGATCCCAAAACATCAGAAAAAGTTAATGAGTTGACTCAGGCTATAGTAGAAAAGGAAAAAATAACAACACTTATGGTAACACATAATTTAACCCACGCAATAAAAATGGGAAACAGATTAATAATGATGCATCACGGTAAGCTGATTTTCGATATATCCGGAGAAGAAAAAAAGAAATTAACAATAGAAAAGCTGCTTCAGAAGTTTGAAGAAATTAAAGAAGATGATCTGATCAGCGACAGAGCGCTATTTTCTTAGGGACGGTTCTCAACTAAACAATTTAATGAATAATTCTAATTAGTCCTGCGAATAATATCATTAGCTAAGCAAAGAAAAAAGGGAGTTGATATTATGTGCAGGACTTTTCGTATTAAGGGTGAAGATTTCATATATCATGTAATGGGCAGGAGTATAAGCGACCTCCCCCTATTTAGGGATGATACTGACAGGGATAAATACTTATTTTACGTTAAAAAATATCAAAAGAAATTTGACTTTAAGGTATATGCATATTGCTTGATGACAACTCATGCTCACCTGCTAATAGATGCAAATGGAGCAGATATTTCAAAGTTTATGCATGGCATTAACCAGAGTTATGCCCAGTATTTTAACATTAAGTATGATCGCCATGGACATGTATTTCAGGATAGATTTAAAAGTAAGGTAGTAGGTGATGAAGATTATTTATTTACTGTATCAGCGTATATTCACAACAACCCTACTGATATTGAAGGTTATGAAAACTGCCCTGAAGAGTACAAATATTCTACTTTCAGTGTGTATCTGGGGCTTAAAAAAGATGAATACGGAATAGCTGATGAAGAGTTTATCATGGGCTTATTTAATCAAAATATTAAAAAGGCCAGAGAAAAGTACTATAAATTTGTTATGAAATGTGATGATGAATATATGAAAATGCAGCATGAATTTAAAGATGAAAAGGGCCAGTACAGAAGCGAGAGGACAGTGCTGCTACGAAATTTTAAAGCTGAAGATGTTATAAGTTTTATAGAAAGCTATACTAACGTGGATGAAAAAATGATACGATGGAAGTATAAGAGAAAGGCAAAGGAAAGCAGGGCTTTATGCGTTTTTTTAATAAGATATTATTGTAATTTTACATATAAAGAGATATGCAGTCTGATTGGCAGAGTGAGCTTGTCCAGAATATCTGCACTTTCAAATATAGGATTAGAATTAATTGAAAATAATAAAAGATACAAAAATATATTAGATGACTTTTTAAAGCAAAAGGCAGCAGGTTAAAAAAATAAGTTAACATAAAATTTTTTTAGAGATAATAGTTATATGTCCTCTTACTATGAATACAAGGGACAAGCATCTATAGATATTTTTAAAAAGATAAAAAGCTTCAGATATTAAAGCATAAAATCTGAAGCTTTTTCATTTAATCCGAAATATAATGTAATTAGACACTAACCTTAAATATATTGAGAACCGTCCCCAATTCTTTATAACTTGCAAATCCACATAAAGAATCTGCATTTTTGACTCCGTTAATAACTGATTTTTCTATTACTTTTGAAGCCAGGCTTCCCAGAGTGCTTAAATCACAGTCAGTTTCACAGGTGGATATAACAAAAATAGTATCTCCGTCAAACATGGTGTGGGCAGGCCTTATGGCTCTTCCATAACCATTATGAGCCATTGAGGCTATCTTTTTTGCTTCTGATTTATTTAATTTAGCATTTGTAATTACTACTCCTATGGTAGTATTACCGGAGAAAAGATTTTTTTTGCTGTCGTATTTTTCTATCATAATTTTTTCTGTATCGATAAATGATTTCTTATCAGCTGAAAGGGCTCCTCCGATTATTTTCCCGTTTTCATATACGTCGCCTAAGCAGTTTACTGCAGTGAGGCTTCCTATTTTAAGATCTCCAACCTGAAGGGCGAAGGTTCCAAGGCCACCCTTCATGGAATATTCAGCACCTGCTATTTTGCCGATTGTAGCTCCAGCCCCAGCTCCAATATTTCCATCTTTATATTTTATTTTTCTTTCTGAATTTAAACAGGCATTATAACCCATGGAGCTGTCCGGACGAATCTTAAAGCTTCCTATTCCTAAGTCAAATAAAACAGCAGAGGAAACTATGGGAACTTTTGTAACTGAAACGTCAAAACCTATGTCCCTTTCCTCTAAATATTTCATAACACCAGAGGAAGCATCAAGTCCAAAAGCACTTCCTCCTGCTAAAACGATACTGTGTATTTTCTGAACCAGATTAACCGGATCCAGAAGATCTGTTTCTCTGGTGCCAGGGGCTCCCCCTCTTACATCAACACCGGCTATTCCGCCTTTTGGGCATATAATTACGCTGCAGCCAGTGGCTGCAGCTAAATCTTCTTCATGACCAATATTGAATCCTTCTATATCATAAACACTGATTTCCTTCATTTAATCACCTTTTAACTCTTGTCCTTTCTATTGCTAAAACTACGAATATCGTTATAGCAGCACATATAACAGCCTCTGGAAGACCGTTAATCAGGGCAATAGACACTATTCCTTTTCTGGCAGCTGCTGTACTTAACTTAACAGCTGATGCATACTTTCCTAAATATATCAGGTATATCATGCCCAGAACTCCTATGGTATTTGTAAATGATCCGATTATAGCAGCAAAGCCTATTCTTAAGGATTCATTTTTTATCTTTATGCTTTTGTATGCATAATAGGAAAATATACCTATTAATATCCTTGGGATAACCGAAACTAAAGGATTTATAAAAGCAAAGGACAGAATATTAGGAGTTGTAATTGCCCTTATTATGCTGAATATGCCAAATATAAGGCCTATCATTGCACCAACTGCCGGTCCTTCTAAAATAGCACCGATAACAACAGGAACATGCATAATAGTTGCATTTGCAGGGGGGATTGGAATAAAACCTAAAGGTGTTACACCAAGTACCATAGAAATAGACGATAACATTCCGATAATAGCGATTTTTCGCGCATTGAAATAAGACACAGTTTTCTTTTCCATAATTTTACCTCCGTTATTATTCCCTGTGGGATATAATTCGAAATATTTTAGATTATATTTCTGTTCGGTTTCATAGGAATACCGACGAGGATATTTTATCATAAATAATTTATAAATGATATATATTTTTAATCAAAAGATTCAAAGTACTAAACTGCAAATAAATATGATAATGGGGAGAAAGTAATTGCATGAAGAGCAGAAAAATGGAATGATGAAAATTATATATCTCAGCATTCTTTTATTTATCATAAAACATCATATTAAGTTATATTATTAAAAGAAGAATATTTTGAAATAACTTAGTTAATAATATAATTTAGTTAATATGGTATCAATGCATAACACTCTAAAAAATTCATTTTATGCAGACTTTATATAAATCATATTTACATTAGAAATAGGTTATGAATA
>JAJBWD010000430.1:0-3430 GCA_032907345.1 Bacillota bacterium
ACCATTCGAAGTCCCGGAATTCCCTGAATTGTATATGCTCCTATATTTATTGATTCATCTAAGAATCTTAATCCTTCTGTAGCAATTGTAATGATGAAGGCTGATATTACTGTTCCTGTAATTGATCCGAGTCCTCCTAAAACTATGATTAAGAGAATGTTATAGGTCAGGAAGAATCTGAACATAAGAGGGTCTATGGCTCCAATTAATGAAGCTAAAAGTCCTCCGCCCACTCCTGCGAAAAATGCACCTATTACAAAAGCCCACATTTTATGCTTAAACATATTAATTCCCATGCTTTCCGCGGCTATTTCATCATCCCTTATAGCCTTAAATGCCCGTCCATAACTGCTTCTTATAAGGGAGGTGAGAAGTATTATGGTAAATACCCCTATTCCAAAGCTCCACCATAGATTTGTATAGGTTGGAATTGATTTAAGACCCAGGGAACCATTTGTTATTGACTGGATGTTTGTAAATATTATCCTTATTATTTCTGAAAATCCCAGTGTGGCTATGGCCAGGTAATCTCCCTTAAGCCGGAGTACCGGATAGCCTATAAGGTAAGCAACTGCCGCTGCTAAGAGTCCCCCAGCTAATAAAGCCAGAATAAAAGGAAGATGAATTTTGTCAAGAGGGGACATGATTGGTTTTAAAAAGAAGTTTTGCTCCTTTATAGCAGAGGGCATTATGAAAAGAGCCGTAGTATAAGCTCCAACTGCCATAAAGCCCGCATGTCCCAAAGAAAACTGGCCGGTAAAGCCGTTTATCAGGTTCATGCTTACCCCTAAAACTGTATATATAGCGCATAAATTTAATATTCTAAGCTTATAGGAATCTAAATTTTTGTCACCATAATATAAAGCTGCCGCTAAAATTAAAAGAGAAAATATGGTAAATATATTATTTTTATTCTTCATAGCTACACCTTCTCCGTTGTTTTTTCGCCCATAATTCCGGTTGGCTTTACCAGCAGAATTACTATAAGCATAATAAAGGCCAGGGCGTCTCTGTATCCGGTTAAAGATGGAAGAAGGGCTACCAGCATTATTTCACCTATTCCCAGAATAAAGCCACCTATAACTGCTCCTTTTACATTGCCTATTCCTCCGATTACAGCTGCTATAAAGCATTTCAGACCTGGAATAACACCCATTATAGGATTTATCTGAGGAAATTTAAGACCCCACATGATTGCGCCTACAGCTGCCAGCATGGAACCAAGACCAAAGGTTAAAGATATTATTTTATTAACATCAATGCTCATAAGCCTGGCAGTTTCATGATCTTTTGATACTGCTCTCATTGCCATGCCTGCTTTTGTATTGTTGATAAGATAAAGAAGCAGAAACAGAAGGATAAAGGTAACAACAGGAATAATAAAGCTTAATACCTGAATCGTGATGCCGTTTATAACTACCATTCTTGTAAGAATATCAGGAGTAGGAAAGGCTTTTGGCTTTCCTGAAAATATTAATACAGCCAGATTTTCAAGAAGGTAAGATACTCCGATGGAAGATATAAGAAGAGATATTTTCGGCGCATCCCTTAAAGGCCTGTAAGCTGCAGATTCAACTGCCACTCCTAAAATTCCTGTTAAGACAGTTGCTGTAATAAAGGAAGCATACCAGGGCATATTAAATGACATTATTCCGAAGAAAGCAAAATATGTTGCCATCATGAATATGTCCCCATGGGCAAAGTTAATTAGTCTTAAAATTCCATATACCAGTGTATATCCTATTGCAATAAGTGCATACAAGCTGCCGAGAGAGATCCCGTTTGCTAAGTTTTGCATAAAAAGTCCTAAAGTCATTTATTCACCACCTATAAAATTTGATAAGAAATAGTTAGACATGCTGTCTAACTATTTCAAGGGAATATAAAATGGATGTTTGTTTACTGCTATGGGTTTACTATATCTAAATAAGTGAATTTACCGTCCTTTACAGTTTTTATAACTGCAAACTTAACAGCATCTCCATTTTCATCCAGTGTTATCTTTCCTGCAGCTCCTGGGAAGTCTTTTGTTTTTGCTATTGCATCACGTACCTTTACGGTATCTGTGGAGTTTGCTCTCTTTATAGCATCTAACGCCAAAATATATGCATCATAGCCAAGAGCTGCTACAGCTGCCGGTTCGTGATTATACTCTTTTCTGAATGCTTCCAGGAATTTTGTTGTTTCATCTGTCATCTGGTTATTGCCTTTAAATAATTCTTCTGCAAAGAATGTGGAGAAAGTAGCACCTTCTACTGCTTCTTTACCTATGGAAATAAATTCAGGCGTTTCCCAGGTATCTCCTCCTATAAATTTTGTTGTCATTCCCAGCTGTCTTGCCTGTTTTATGAGAAGAGCGGATTCTGTAAAGTTACCTGGAGCAAATATTAAATCCGGATTTTTTGATTTAACAGTTGTAAGCTGACCTGAAAAATCCTGATCTCCTGTATTGTAATTTGTTATTGTAACTACTGAATTAGGATCTCCTGTAAGTTTTATGAATGAATCCTTAAAATATTTTGCCAGGCCTACGGCATAGTCATTTGATATTTCCTGAATTATAGCAACTTTTTTTGCACCCAGTTTATTGAATGCATAGTTTGCCATAACTGTACCCTGGAATGGATCTATAAAGCATACTCTGAAATAAAAATCATTTCCTTTTGTAACAAGTGGATTTGTACATGAGGTACCAATAGCAGGAACCTTTGCGTTTTTAACTGTATCTCCTGCTGCCATAGAAAGTGAGCTCCCCCAGCTGCCTAATATAGCGGTTACCTTTTCCTTGTCAACAAGTCTGTTGGCTGCATTAGCAGCTTCTACCTTTTCTGACTTGTTGTCAACGATGACCAGTTCAACTTTTTTGCCTAAAACTTCAGGATAAAGCTTATTTGCCAGCTTGATTCCTTCCAATTCTAATGCACCGCCTGCTGCATTTGCACCGGTTATCGGTTCCATAACGCCAATTTTAATTACGTTGCTGTCTGTACTTGTTTTACCTGAATCTGCAGTGTTTTTTGTTACACAGGATGTAAGTAATACTGTTGATGATAAAAGTAAAGACAATAAAACAGATAGTTTTCTTTTCATAATTAACCCCCTAATAATTTGATGCAATATGAATAATTTTATAAATCACATTGCAATTTTCTAAATTATACTATAGAAAATGGTGAAATTCAATATAAAAAAACTGATAAATAAATAAAATGTTCGGTGTGGTATATACAATTATTATTTAATTGCGATTAATGTAAATTATTAAGGAAAATGTCAAAATTTAATATTCAATTATTAGAATTTTACAAATACTTTTGGGGACGGTTCTCAATAAAATAGCTTTGTGAATAATTCAGATTAGTTCTGTACATAATATCAGCAACTAAGAAAAAAGGAGTTGATATTATGTGCAGGACTTTTCGCATTAAGG
>JAJBWD010000431.1:0-13958 GCA_032907345.1 Bacillota bacterium
AATGAAATGGATTTTAGAACCATAGTATCATCCTACATGAATAAAAAAGATGGCTTCAGCTTTAAAAATCTGTCAAAGGGAATTCTTGTTTATGTTAATAAGGAAATAGTGGGATCTTATAAGGATTTATCGATATTAATTGTAATATGCATTTTATTTTCCCTTTTATCATTGATTGAAAATTCATTTAATAATGAAAATGTATCCTCTGCAGCCTATTACCTGTGCTATCTGGTAGTGATAATTTTTCTTTTCAAAATTTTTGTTTCCTGTTCCGGTTTAGCAGTAGATACCATAAAAAAGTGCTCGGATTTTATGACTGCACTGATTCCGGTTATGCTGGCACTTTTGGCCAGTGTGGGGAGCTTTTCCCAGGCAGCACTGTTGGATCCCTTGATTATTGGAGGAATAAACATTTTTACCCTGGTAATTTTAAGATTTATTATTCCTCTCACCATGATTTCCTTCGCCATGGAATTTGTTAATGGAATATCAAAGGATTTTTCCATTGATAATTTAAATAAGCTGATTAAGCAGGTAATAATCTGGACCATGGTTGGGATTATGACAATATTCATAGGAATACTTACTATAAAAGGGTTATCCTCAAAAACGCTGGATTTAGTCACCGCAAAAACATTCAAATTTGCTGTGGACAGCTTCGTACCTATAGTTGGAGGCTGCCTGTCTGATGCAGTATCTGCAGTTGCTTCTTATGCACTGGTACTGAAGGGAGCTGTAGGTCTTATCGGATTTATAGTAGTTATAGTTATTACTGTATTTCCCATTATAAAGCTAATTGTAATAGCCCTTATGTTTAAGCTTACAGCAGCAATAGTTGAACCAATATCTGACGGTAAAATTACAGATCTTATTTCTAAAACATCAGACTCACTTATTACACTTCTGGCTTCACTAATCAGTGTATCTGTTATGTTTTTCATTTTAATTGCTATCATTTCTGCTACTGGAAGGGCTATAACGGGGTGATAATATTATGAACTTTCTGAAGCAATATTCTATTACAATTCTGTCAGCTGTTATATTTATTACTCTGGTTTTAATGATACTGCCGGATAACAGTATGAAGAAATACGTTAAATTTCTATTGGGTTTAATATTAATTTCCGTATTTATAACTCCTATCTATGGACTATTTAATAAAAATATTGATGTTTTTTCCTATCAGTCTAAACTGGACTACTATTTTGAAAAACCATCAAAGAGCTATGAGGATTATGAAAATGAAAATATAGAAAGTACAGAAAAGGCTTTTAAAGAAAACTTAAATAAGCTTATATCAGAAAAACTTAAGCTTAAATTTTCAGGATACGAATTTACTGTAAATACAGATGTTGTTATAAATTCAGAAAATAAATTCATTATTAACAAATTAAGCATAAATTATAAAAGCAATAAGATTAAAAAGGTGGAAAAGGTTGGAGAAAAGAAAAAGACTTTAAGCGAAGATGATAAAAAAATCATTGATTATATAAGCGGTGAATTTAATATAGATAAGAATTTAATAAATATTAAGGAGGGATAAAATGATAAAGTTTCCTGATATAAAAAAGCTTTTGAAAGAAAATAAAAAATTATCAAATATACTGATTATAGTAATTGCAGGTTTATTGCTGATATTAATAGGAGATTTTATAACAAGCGGAAGCTCAAAGAAAAGTCCGGGTGAATCAGAAACTGCGGGTGTTAAGGTGATTACTGATTATGAAGAAAGCAAAAAGGCGGAGCTTAAAAATATACTGGAAAAGACTAAAGGTGTGGGAAATGTGGAGGTAATGCTTACTTTTGAATCAGGAGAAGAAGCAGTCCCTGCGGTAAATGAGACTGATTCAGTTTCAGATACAAAGGAGCAGGATAATTCTGGAGGAACAAGGACTACAACCCAGAAAAACAGCGGAAGTACGGTGGTTATGCAGAGTGAAAACGGAAATTCGCAGCCTCTTATTATAAAAACCTATAAGCCAAAGGTAACAGGAGTTTATATAGTTGCAGAGGGAGCAGCAAATAATCTTACTGAGCTGGAGATAAAAGGTATAGTGTCTAAGCTCTTTGATATTTCAACAGATAAAGTCTCAGTTATGCCAATGAAAAAATAGTATATATTAATTATCTCATGCATATAATTCAATAGAATGAAAGATGGAGGGTATTCTATGAATAAAAAACAAATTGGTATAGTTATTACACTTTTAGCACTGATAATTGTTGCTGGAATAGCAGCAACAAAATTCCAGAGCCCCTTATATGTTAATACTGATGACAGCGGAGAGAGTGCTGTATCTCTTAATAATGACAAGACAGCCAGCACCTATTTTGCAGAAACCAGACTTACCAGAGATCAGACAAGAACAGAGTCTCTTCAGTATCTGAAGACCATGGCAGATGATAAAAATGCTCCGGAGGCAAGCAGAAAGGCAGCTGGGGAAAAGTATATCAACATAGCAAACGAAAAGACAAATGAAGGAAAGATTGAGGCCCAGGTAAAAGCAAAAGGGTTTGAAGATGCCATATGTTTTTTTGAAGAGGATAAAGCTAAAGTAATAGTTAAATCTTCAAAGGATATTACGGAAAAACAAGCCAAGCAGATAAAGGATATAGTAATGAGCGTTTCAAAGATAAGCAACGTAGAGATAGAGTGCAAACAATAATTGTAAAGATAAATTATATTTGATATAATTAAGCAAATGAATAAAATTAGGAGGAACCAATATGGATGAAAATATAAGTAAAGAAATAGATATGGGTATTGTAAAAATAGCAGATGATGTAGTTGAGGTAATAGCAGCCCTGGCAGCTACTGAAATAAAAGGAATCGCAGGCATGAATGAAAATTTGGTGGGCGGCATAACTCATATGCTTTCCGGAAAGAAAACACTTTCCAAGGGAGTAAAGGTAAATGTCCTTGAAAATACTTCAACTATAGATTTATACGTAGTAGTTGATTATGGCATCAGAATTCCGGAGATTGCAAAACAGGTTCAGGAAAATGTTAAAAAGGCAGTAGAAACCATGACCGGTCTTTCTGTGTCTGAGGTTAATCTTCATGTGGTAAATGTAAAACTCCCAAACGAAAAATTAAATACTGAAGAAGTAAGCGAATAATAATATTAGATAATTCAGAAATAGAATAAAAGTGATTATAAGCTTTAACAGATAAATCGCCTAAGGGCGATTTTTCTTTTTGTTGCATAAAGGAAATTATTGTGATTTAATTAATTTGAGAAAAAGTAAGGAGGTAACAGATGAACAGGAGATATTCAAGAGAACATGGAATGAAGCTTTTATTTGGACTTGATTTTAGTGATGGAAGTCCGGAGGAGATGCTTGAAAATTATATAGAAAATAACCAGATTGACATGGAAAAGATTGACATGGAATATTTAAAGGATATAATAAACGGGGTAACAGAAAACAAAGGAGAGATAGACAAGGCTATTGAAAAAAATCTATCCAACTGGAAGATAGAAAGAATATCTAAAGTAGATTTAGCAATACTTAGGCTCTGTGTTTATGAGATACTCTATAAAAATGATATCCCGAATAAAGTATCGGTAAACGAAGCCATAAACCTTTCAAAAAAATATTCCGGTGCAAAATCACCATCTTTTATTAATGGAGTTTTGGGTAAATTTTTTGAAAAGGAGTAACTATGGGGGAAATCATAGATGTTAAGCAGATAGCTGAAAAGTACAGGGAAGAAATAAAAAAATTTATAATTGAAAGAAAAGAAAATAATAAGAGCACTCCAAAAGCTGCAAATATTATTGCAGGAGAAGATGGAGGTTCAATTTATTATCTGAATAATATAATAAATTTATATAATAATTTAGGGATTGAATACATTAATTATAAATTTGGCAATAATGTAAAAGAACAGGATTTATTAGAAATTATTAATTCTTTAAACAATGAGGAAAGCATACAGGGTATTATGATGTTCATGCCGCTGCCTCCATCTGTAAATTCAAAAATAGTGTCAAATTCAATATGCTATAAAAAAGATATAGATGGATTAACACCAGATAATATGGGAAGGCTTTACAGCAGTGAAAAATGCTTTATTCCAAATACACCCAGGGCAATAATTACTATATTAAAAGACAGCAATATTAAGATAGAAGGGAAAAGAGCAGTAGTTATAGGCAGAAGCAGCATTGTGGGCAGACCTGTTTCCGAGCTTTTATTAAAGGAAAATGCAACTGTCACCATATGCCACTCAAAAACGGAAAATATAAGACAGATTTCCAGAGAGGCAGATATATTAATAAGCGCTGTTGGGAGACCGGGTTTTATAGATTCTTCATTCATAAAAGAAGGAGCAGTTGTAATTGATGTGGGTACATCCAGCGTTAACGGCCGCATCACAGGAGACGTTAATCTTAAAAGTGCTCTTGAAATAGCATCATATGTTACAAAGGTTCCTGGAGGAGTTGGATCTCTTACAACCACAATGCTGGCTAAAAATTTATGTGAGGCTTTGATGGAAAATGATAAAAACTCTTAAGGTATCGGATGTTAATAATTATATTAAAAAATTATTTGATACGGATTATATTCTTAGAAAAGTTAAGGTTATGGGTGAAGTATCTAATTTTAAGCTTCACTCCAGCGGTCATATGTATTTTTCTCTTAAGGACGAGGAAAGTAAGATAAACTGTATCATGTTTAGAGGAAACACGGCAAAACTTAATTTTATTCCTGAAGATGGAATGAATATAATAGTCAGCGGCAGAGTATCCCTATATGTGAAAGACGGAACTTATCAGTTATATGCAGAGGATATAGAGCTTTTTGGAGAGGGAGAGCTTTTCAAAGCTTACATAAAGTTAAAAGAAAAGCTGCAGGAAGAGGGACTTTTTTCTGAAAAGGTAAAAAAAAGGCTGCCCTTATACCCTGAGAAGGTAGGGGTTATAACCTCTCCTACCGGTGCCGCTGTAAGGGACATTATTAATGTTATAAGAAAGAGAAACAGCTCCGTTAAGATATTAATATATCCTGCACTTGTTCAGGGAGCTGGTGCCAGCGCATCTATTATAGACGGCATAAGAGGTTTGAACTTAAGGGAAGATATAGACGTTATTATTTTGGCCAGAGGGGGAGGGTCCATAGAGGAGCTTTTTTCCTTTAATGATGAAAACTTAGCCCGGGAAATATATAAATCTAAGATCCCAATAATTACCGGAATAGGTCATGAGACGGATTTTACAATTGCAGATTTTGTATCTGACATTAGAGCTTCAACACCATCCCATGCAGCAGAAATTGCCGTGTTTAGAGAAGATGAGCTATACCTTAAGATAAATACTATAAAAGCTGATTTAACGGATAAAATAAATAACAGGATATGGCTTCAAAGAAATATTTTGGATTCTATCTTAAACAGATTAAATATTTTAAGCCCTGAAAATAAGATAGCAGGTGAGTACTTAGCTTTAGACAGGCTTAAGGACATATTGGTTTTAAAAATAAATAATATAATTGATAAAAATAAGGATAAGCTTTATTCATTAAATCAATTATTAGAAAATAAAAACCCGTTAAATATTCTAAAGCGGGGTTACTCTGTAATACGTGATACAGATGGTATTGTAGTTGATACTATTGAAAATTTAAATCATAAAAATAAAGTTAAAATAAACATGAAGGACGGAGAAGGTTTATTTAGCATAAAGAAGGTTACATAATCCTGTAATTTTCTTTATATGGATTAGGAGGCTAATATGGTAAAAAAGGCTGAATCTTATGAAGAAATGCTTAAAAAGCTGGAGGAAATTGTTCAAAAAATTGATGATTCAAATGTTCCCCTGGAGGAATCCATGAAGAAATTTGAACAAGGAGTGGTACTTTGCAATAATATGTATAAGAAGCTGTCCCAGGCTGAAGAAAAGGTTAAGATTCTTATAGATAATAAGGAAGAGGTTTACGAGGAAAATGAATAGTTCAATAATGGACATGAAAAAAGAAGCAGAAGAATATTTATCCGAATACTTTAAAGGAAAAGCAGGATATGATCAGATTATATATGAAGCTATGAGTTACAGCTTAAACATTGGAGGAAAAAGGATAAGACCGCTTCTCATGCTGCTTACATATTCCCTGTATAAGGAAAATTATAAAGATATAATTCCTATAGCCGGAGCTTTGGAGATGATTCATACATATTCACTGATACATGATGATCTGCCTGCAATGGATAACGATGATCTGCGCCGGGGGAATCCTACGAATCATAAAGTATATGGAGAAGCCATGGCAGTTTTAGCAGGAGACGGGCTTTTAAACCAGGCTATGAATATAATGTTTGAATATGCAGAGAAAAATCCATCTTCCATAAAGGCCTGTTCATATATATCTCATATGGCATCCTGTGACGGAATGATAGGCGGACAGGTAGTTGACATAATAAGCGAAGGAAAATCCATATCAGAGCAGCAGCTTAAATATATGCACAGTAAAAAAACCGGTGCACTTATTAAGGCAGCTGTGCTCAGCGGGGCATATTTAGCAGATGCTCCGGAGGAAGACATTTCAAAGCTTAAAAGCTATGGAGATAAGCTGGGGCTTACATTTCAGATAATAGATGATATTTTAGACGTAGAAGGAGACACAAAAATCCTGGGGAAGAAAACAAATAGTGATTCACTGAATAATAAAACCACATTTGTAACGCTTTATGGAATTGCTGAGTGCAAAAGTATAAGCCTTAGACTTACCAAGGAATGCGAAGATATATTACGCAGCATTAATAAGGACACGGCCGCTTTAATTAATCTGACAAAAACTCTCCTTAATAGAAAGAACTGATATTTGTTAATTAAATATATATATGATATAATACAATTGTCTTTGGTGGCGCAGTATTCTAGTCAGCCAAATATCCTTTGAAGGCGGGGCTAAAAATCCGTTAAAGGGCATATCGATGAAGTTCCTTGTGCTTGCTTTCAACGCCCAGTTGAGGGCTTGTGCTGGGAGTAAGAGGGATGGGGGAAGCGTAATGGCATACGTCATTGACCCTACCTTCGTGGAGACCATTTGCTGTGTTTAAGGTTAGTCGCCTTATATACGGAAGTGGGTTAAACCTACAGTGTGGTATATAGCTATGTGTAGTGTAGCCTGCCTTGAGTGGAGGGGGGAGAGGTAAGAACAAACTAAAAGCTTTGGCCAAAGTTTTTAGCTTCTGCTTGCTGAAACCTCATTTGCAAAAGAGGCTAAAAGGATATGTAACTCATGAGGAAAACTCCTAGACTGAATTATGTATATTGGGGATTGCAGTGCGGACTAAGTGGTAATCTAGTCCTGCTTATGGCAACAGGGCAGAGAAGGTATTAAAGGGAAACCGTCAATCTGGCGACATTTTGATTACTTTTTGGGAAATCCTACTAGACCTAAGCCGCAAGGTTTACTTAGTATACAGCCACCAGTACATATTTGGAGGATGTTTTGAGAGAAAATAGGGGCAGCAGAAAAAAAAGAAAAGGACATGATCATTGGTTAATCATAATAGCTCTATGGACTATATTTTTATCCGGAGGGTTTTCTATCTTCTCTGATACGCTACTAAGAAAGGTAAATCTATTAGTAGCTTTTATTATTTTGATATTAGTTATTTTGATTGGTATTAGTTTTGACATAATAGGAGTAGCAGTTACTACCTCTAATATTACCCCATTTAATGCAATGGCAGCAAAAAAGGTAAAAGAAGCTAAAATTGCTATTAATTTAATAAAAAATGCTCATAAGGTATCATCTTTCTGTAATGATGTTATTGGCGATGTATGCGGAATCGTCAGTGGTTCCATAGGTATTCTCATTGCACAAAAGATAGTATCTCAGTTCCCGAAAACAAATTCTTCCTATGTTACTGCTTTTATAGGTATAATTATAGGTGCTCTCACCATAGTGGGAAAAGCAGTGGGAAAGGGAATTGCAATAAGTAAGAACACTGATATAACTCATTTAGTTTCAAGAGTGATATATTTCGTTAAAAAAGGAAGATAATTATGAGTAATATACTTGAGAATTATAATAATATTGATGATATTAAAAGAATGAATATTGGTGATTTAAAGGCCTTCTCAGCAGAAATAAGAGATTTTCTTATTAAAAAGGTTTCAAAGACCGGAGGACATTTAGCTTCCAATCTGGGAGTTGTTGAACTTACTCTTGCCTTGTACAAGGTTTTTGATTTTAAAGATGACAGGCTTATATGGGATGTAGGACATCAGGCCTATGTTCACAAAATACTTACAGGAAGAAAAAATGATTTCGATTCTCTTCGGCAGTATGGAGGAATATCAGGTTTCCCTAAAAGAGCAGAAAGCAGCTTTGACAGATTTGAGACAGGACACAGCTCTACATCCATATCTGCAGCAATTGGTATGGCAAGAGCAAGAGATCTTAAAGGACTTAATTATGAGGTTGTAAGTGTTATAGGAGACGGGGCTTTAACCGGAGGTATGGCACTGGAGGCATTAAATGATGTAGGCTACAGGAATACTAAGCTTATAATAATTTTAAATGATAATCAAATGTCCATATCGAAAAATGTAGGAGGATTATCAACATATTTAAGCAAGTTCAGAGTTGATCCAAAATATAACAGGGCAAAGGAAGAATTTAATAAATTAATGAATAAAATTCCAAGCCTTGGCAAAGGAGTTACCAACTCCATTGAAAAAATTAAAGACAGTATTAAACAGTTAATGCTGCCCGGAATGTTGTTTGAAGACATGGGACTTAAATATATAGGGCCAATAGACGGACATAATATTAAAGAACTGGTATCTGTTTTGTCTCAGGCAAAACTGAGCAGAGAACCGGTTATAATTCATGTAATAACCAAAAAGGGTAAAGGATATAATTTCGCTGAGAAAAACCCCAACAAATTTCATGGAGTCGGTCCCTTTGACTTAGCCAGCGGAGAATGCTATGAAAGTAAGAATACATATTCCCATGCCTTTGGAGAAGCAATGGTAAAAATTGCAAAAGAAAGACCGGATCTTTTGGCAGTAACTGCGGCTATGCCTGATGGTACCGGGCTTGGCGAATTCGCTAAAATTTACAAAAACAGGTTTTTTGATGTAGGAATTGCAGAACAGCATGCCGTAACACTTTCTGCAGGATTTGCAGCAGAAGGGTTAAGACCGGTTTTTGCCGTTTATTCAACATTTCTTCAAAGAGGCTATGATCAGATTATACATGATGTATGTCTGCAGAAGCTTCCTGTTATATTTGCAATTGACAGGGCAGGACTGGTTGGCAGAGATGGGGAGACTCATCAGGGACTATTTGATATATCATTTTTAAGCCATATGCCTAATATGGTAATAATGGCTCCAAAATGTACTGGTGAAATTGAATATGTTTTAAGATTTGCATTAAATCAAAATTATCCTATAGCCATAAGATACCCCAGAGGAGAAGATAATAAGAGAGTTATCTTATCTCCTTCTAAGAAATTTAAACTGGGAAACTGGGAAAAGATAATGGGAGATGGAAATTTAGCAATAATCGCTGTGGGCAATATGGTATCTAAGGCTGTGCTGGTCAGTGAAAAACTCAGCAAGCTGGGGATTAATGCTGAAATTTACAATGCTGCATTTATTAAGCCTATTGATACAAAGCTTTTAGATAAGCTGATAAGTGAAAATAAAATCATTGTAACGATAGAGGATAACGTTTTATCCGGAGGATTTGGACAGGAAGTTTTATCCTATGTGAATTTAACTGGAGCCAGAAATATTCTAAACATTGGCTTTAAAGATGAATTCATAACTCACGGCAGTACTGATATTTTATATAAATTATACGGACTTGATGTGGAAGGCATTACTGAAAATATTAGAAAATTCTATGAGGAAAAGATTAATGAGCAGTAAAGAGAGATTAGACACTTTATTAGTAAAAAAAGGAATATTTGAATCAAGAGAAAAAGCTAAGGTTTACATTATGTCAGGGCAGGTGTATGTAAATGGGCTTAAGGCAGACAAAGTTGGAAACAAATATGATGAGGATTCAGAAATAGAATTCCGGGGCGATAAAATGAAGTATGTGAGCCGGGGAGGATATAAGCTGGAAAAGGCATTAAATTATTTCAATATAGATTTAAATGACAAAATTTGTTATGATATTGGTGCTTCCACCGGAGGCTTTACAGACTGCATGCTTCAAAATGGAGCAAAACTTGTGTATTCTATAGATGTAGGATATGGTCAGTTTGCCTGGAAACTTAGATGTGACAGCAGGGTTGTACCTATAGAGAGAACAAATGTAAGATATCTTGAGTTTTCAGATGACTTTAAAAAGGGAGACTTCGCCAGTATTGATGTTTCCTTTATTTCATTAAAAAAAATAATTCCAAATCTTTTGAATTTTTTAAAAGAAGATGGTGAAATAGCAGCACTTATTAAACCTCAATTTGAAGCCGGAAGAGATAAAGTTGGGAAAAAAGGTGTAGTCAAAGATAAAAAAGTACACAGGGAAGTTGTCCAGACTATAGCAGATTTTGTAACAGGCTGTAATATGGAGATAAAAGGACTGACCTTTTCTCCAATAAAAGGACCTGAAGGTAATATAGAATATCTGATATATCTTAAAAAAGGCAATAATTCAGATGGACTTAAACCTGAAATAATTGATTTAATTATAGATGAATCACATAAGAATCTCAGCATGGAGGAATAATGAAAAATTTTGCTATTAATTACAACTCAAGTAAAGACATAAACGAAGGAATAATTGAAATAATAAAAATTTCATTATTTAATAATTTTCCTGACTGCAATATATTTTTATATAAAGATTCAATAGGCTTAAAAGATGAATTTACTAAAAGCATGGACATATTAATAGTTTTAGGCGGAGACGGGACAATACTTAGGGCAGCCGGAGCTATAAGCGGTTATAATATACCGATACTAGGTATAAATACCGGAAACTTAGGTTACTTATCTTCCATTGAATTAAAGGACTTAGAGTATGCTGTAGCAAAAATAAAAAATGGAGAATTTGATATAGAAAACAGACTTATGCTGGAATGTAAACTTCAAGGTGAAGATGAAAAACTTTATTCATTAAATGATGTAGTTGTATCCAAAGGAGTAATACCGGGAGTAGCGGCTTATAAGATTTATATTGATGATAAATTTTATACAGATATTGAGGGTGATGGTGTTATTATTTCCACACCTACAGGTTCAACTGCTTACAATATTTCAGCAGGGGGACCCATTATTTATCCTAATCTGCAGGTTATAGCTGTAACACCCATATGTTCTCACTATGTAGGGATAAGACCGATGGTAATAGATGGAAGCTCTAGAATAAAAATAAAGATTAAAGAGAGAAATGAAAAGGTTTACCTGGTAGTAGACGGCAACAGTATAAAAGAGGTAGAATATAAAAGAGAGATCCTGATTGAAAAGTCAGAATATACATGTAAATTAATTAAATTTGAAAATTATAATTACTATAACATATTAAAAAATAAAATTTTAGGAACAAGAAATATAGAAGGAGAAGTATATGAAAATAGAAAGACACAGTAAAATTTTGGAAATAATCAATTCTTATGAAATCGAAACCCAGGAAGAATTAGCTTTAGAACTGGATAAAATTGGAATGGACGTAACTCAGGCTACAGTCTCAAGAGATATTAAGGAGCTTAAGCTTATTAAGGTTTTAGCTGAAAGCGGTAAATATAAATATGCAACTATAGCCAATACAAGTGCTGTTGTTTCAGATAAGCTTATAAGTATTTTCAGTCAGACTGTTATTCAGATAGATTATGTTCAGAATTTTGTTGTGATAAAAACTCTTGCCGGCTCTGCTTCTGCAGCAGCTGAGGCTATAGATTCCTTAAATTTTGATGGTGTTGTTGGCTCAATTGCAGGAAACAATAACATATTTATAATGACAAGAAGTGAAGATAAAGCTTTCAGCTTGGTTAATAAGCTTAAGAAGATGCAGGTTAAAAGGTGATATAATATGCTTAGCCAGATTAATATTTCAAATTTTGCTCTTATAGAAAATTTAACAATAGATTTCTATGAAGGCTTAAATGTGCTTTCAGGAGAAACCGGTGCCGGGAAATCCATATTAATTGATGCAATAAATTATGTATTAGGCTCAAAATTTAATAAGGATTTAATAAGATATGGTGAAGACAAGACCTATGTAGAGGCAATATTTACAATAGATAATCAGGAAATCAGAAATGAACTGGATCCGGAATTTTTAGAGGAAGATTTTCTGATAATAAGCAGAGAGACATTTTTAAATGGAAAATCTTTGGCTAAAATAAATGGCCGGTCTGTTACTGTAAATTATTTAAAAAAAATAAGCCCATTTCTCATTGATATTCATGGGCAGCATGATAATCAAAAACTTCTTGATAAGAAAACTCACATTATATATTTAGATTCTTATGGAGATGAAGCACATCAGGAAAACCTGCAGAAATATAATTCTATTTTTAATGAATGGAATCAGGCAGTTAAAGATAAGCAGGATTTAATAAGCAGATACGGAGATAAGGATAAAAGGCAGGAAAATTTAAAATTTAAAATAGAAGAAATCAGTTCTCTGGATATGAAGATAGGTGAAGATGAAGAATTAAGCGATAAGATAGATCTGCTGCAAAATGCTGAAAAAATATCAGATAATCTGAGTCTTTGTTATAAACTGCTCTATGAATCTGATGAGGACAGCAAATCAGTTTATGAATCTCTTAATATCTGTATTAACAGCCTTAAGGCCGTGGAGAATAATCTGAAAAGTTTAAAAGATCATATAGCAGTCATGGAGGATTTTTATTATAAATTACAGGACATAACCTATGATATCAGAAATTATATGGAAAATATAAGCTATGACGAGGATCAGCTTAATTCCATAAACAGCAGGTTATATCAGATTCAGAACTTAAAGAAAAAATACGGCAGCACCATAGAGGACATACTAAAATACCGGGATGAACTTTTAAAGGAATATGATGAAATTGAAAATTTTGGTGTATATATCAAAAAATTAGATAATAAGATAGCAGATTTAGAGAATGATTTAAATAAGTATGGAAGCATAATACATAATGAAAGAGTAAATCTAGGGCAGAACCTGGAGAAAAGATTAGTAGAAGAATTAAAATACATCGGCATGGAAAAATCCAAGATAAAGGTATATATAGAAGAGACTGACACCTTTTATAAAAACGGCAGAGACCAGGTTGAGCTTCTTATATCTACTAATCAAGGAGAGCCGCTGAAGGAACTAAACAGGATAGTTTCCGGAGGAGAGCTTTCCAGAGTTATGCTTTCCATTAAGACAGTTTTTGCTGACAAGGACAATACTCCATCTCTTATATTTGATGAAATTGATAACGGCATAAGCGGAAAGACTGCTCAGTGTGTAGGAGAAAAACTTTATCAGATATCAAAAGAACATCAGGTATTCTGCATCACTCATCTTCCTCAGATTGCTGTTTTTTCTGATAATCATTATAAAATTGAAAAATTTTCTAAAGAGAACAAGACTTTTACAAAAATTGAAAAGCTTAATAAAAATTCAAAGGAAATGGAAATTGCCAGGATGATTGGCGGAAAAGATCTTACAAAGCTAACTATAGAAAATGCAAAAGAAATGATTTCATTTGCTGATAACTACAAACTGTAACTTAAGTTACAGTTTTTTTTTATGTTTTTTTATGTGAGATATAACTTTTTATAAAATTTAATAAATGTAAGATTTTAGACCAAAATAATGATGAAAATTCATTATTTTTAGCTGAAATCAGCTCAAGGAAATTATGCAATTTACTTTTTTATAAATTGCATAATAATAATTAGATTTTCAGCTAAAAAAATGTTGAAGATTCATTATTTTTAGCTGAATTCAGCCAAAGGAAATTATGCAATTTACTAACACATATACAAAGTTTATTA
>JAJBWD010000432.1:0-7500 GCA_032907345.1 Bacillota bacterium
TTTATACAGGTAAATTATTTTTCATCATTGATATACTTTTTAATTTCATCAACTGTACAAACCTTACCAAACATCTTTACCTTTTCATTAATAACTAAGGCAGGTGTTCTCATGACTCCATATTTCATAATATCTTTTATGTCCTCAACTTTTATAACTTTAGCATATGCATTAAGCTCCTTAACAGCTTCCTTTACATTTGATTCAAGTTTTTTGCAGTTACTGCATCCTGTTCCTAAAATCTTAATTTCCATAAATTTTGGCCTCCTGTTATTTATTAAAATATATTATTTAGACTTAATAGAGCTGCTCTTTGCATACTTCTCTACTGCATCAATAATATTTTTTACATCATCATTACTAATTCTATAATGGATATTCATGCCAACCTTTTCAGATGATAATATACCCGCTTCTTTAAGTATTCTAAGATGCTGAGACAAATTCGCCTGGCTAAATTCTATATCTTCATTTAATTTGCAGACGCACTTTGGTCCATCATATAAAAACTTAACAATTTTATATCTTACAGGGTGTCCTAATGCTTTCAAAATTTTAACACTTAGCTCTTGTTCATTCATAATTTAGCCTCCAAAAAGTATAATCATTTAACTATATAATTAAATCCTTATATAGTTAGTATATTCATACCTCTCTATTTTGTCAATACATAGCAATATATGATTTAAAAAATAGCAGAGATAAAATATTCTGCTAAGTTATTATATTAAACTTCATTTTTATAAATAAAAAAGCAGTCTCCCAAAAGAAACTACTTTTTAATATTTAATTTACAAATTAAATATCTTCTGTGGAAATTACTTCTGTGCCGTTACTCCATAAAAATTTTCTCCGATATCTATTGCCGATATATTTGCAAATCCAAGTATCTTTAACATTTCTATTAATTCTGTTTTATCTATCCTATGTTCAATAGGGGGGCCAAATTCACTTTTAATTTTCTGCCATTCAACTATGGCAATTCTTCCTTTAGAAGAGAGACTTCCTTTAACTTCTCTTAAGAATTTTTCTTTGTCATCTACTTCATGTAATACGGTGCTTATAAAAGCAAAGGATGTTTTGTCTTCTTCTAATTTCATGTCGGTTTCATTAATTAAGGCAGTTTCTACATTATTAATATTGCTTTCTTTTACCTTTACTTCAACCTCTTCCAGCATTTCCGGCATAATATCCATTGCAAAAACCTTGCCGCTCTCCCCTACAATTTTAGAGGCTGGAATAGAAAAATATCCAATGCCACATCCTATATCAGCCATTATATCCCCTTCATGTAAGCCAAGTCTGGTAAGAGTTTTTTCTGGCGGCAGCATTTCTCTTCTCTTCGGATTATCAAGTTTATGCTTGTTCCTGACATCAAATTTGTGAGCCATCTTTAATCACATCTCCTAATAACCTAATCACTTAATATTGTTTAATACACATTTTTAATCATTATACTAAATTTAAGTCTGAAAGAGTATCTAAATTTATTACTGTTAACATAGCAATTTACTTTGTCCTAGTTTTTTATCTTTTGGAATTATTCAGTTTTTATGTTATTAATCCATGGTGTCTTCTATTTATTTCTTAATTAGTCCAACCTTAACCAATGCCTGTTCAATATCTGAAATTATACCTTCAGTATCTTCGATTCCTACGCTGAATCTGAAGAAACCATTATGGAATTTCTCAGGATATAGATACTGTCTTTCATCATCTGGTCCAAAAAATACTATAAGACTTTCATCATGGCCTAACGATACAAAGGCATTATGAGTATCTGAATCTGCCTTAAGTCCAAAGGATATCATTCCTGAAAACCCATTTATCATTTGCTTTTTATTTGTACCAATTGTTCTTTTTGAAGCTGATAACCATTTATTTACTCTTCCAGTATCAAAGGCAAGTATTGATTTTCACTTTATTAATTGCATTTACTTTAAGCATACACAGCACCTTATAAATAAGCAGCTAATTTATTTATATCCTATTGCTTTTTTAGGGCAGACTATAACACATTTACCACACTGTACACAATCAGGATGGCTAAGTAAGTCACCTTTATACTCATAAGGAACTATTCCCAATGAACACTTTTTCTCACACAATTTACAGGATACACAGTCAGATGTTATTTGTAATACTTTACTGCTTTTTCTAAACTTTGATATAAAGGCTGCAATAGAACCCATAGGGCAGAAATGACACCAGGTTCTATGGTTATATAATAAAGATAAAAATATACCCAATATCGTTGTAACAACTATTATCCTATAAAAAACCGTACCAATACCATAAAGATTTCCCCAATTTTTCTTAATTCCAAACGCAAACATTGATAACATAAAAATTATTAATATAGTTCTAAAATGATTAGATTTTAGAAAATCAGGCACTTTTCTTTTATTACTGAATTTAGAAACAATATTGTCGTAAAAGTTCCCTCTTGGGCACAAATTACCGCACCAAAATCTTCCCCTATAAATAGATATGATTACAGGAGCTATCATACATATAACTGCTGCTGCTGCAAATCTTAGGTCAATTAACCCCACTAATACAAAAGCAAATAGTAATGAAAATGAATACTTTTTCCAAAATTTTAAGATCTTATCCAATAAATTCCCTCCAAGATTTATTTTAATTGTATATAGTATTATACCATAATATCGTAATATTACAATATGCTAATATATCCTTTAAATTTATATTACGCACTATCATATAAGATCTATAATGAGTTCAAATAATTTGAAATAAAATAATTTTACTATGTTCAGCTAATAATATTATTAATATGCAAATAACAGGAGGTGTTTTTATGGGTAAAAAAGTGTTGGTTGTTGGTGGAGTTGCAGGAGGAGCATCTACAGCAGCAAGACTCAGAAGATTAGATGAAAATGCCCAAATAGTAATGTTTGAAAGAGATGAATATATATCTTTTGCAAATTGTGGTCTGCCTTATTACATAGGTGAAGTAATTAAAGAAAGAGAAAAGCTTTTAGTCCAAACTCCCCAGAGTATGCATGATAGGTTTAATATAGATGTTAGGATCAATAGTGAGGTTATTGGTGTTGATGCAATTAAAAAAACAATAAAAGTAAAAAGTAAAGATAGAGGGATCTATGAGGAAAGTTATGACTACTTAGTATTATCTCCTGGTGCAAAAGCTATTAAACCAAATATTGAGGGAATAAACAGCAGCAGAATCTTTACTTTAAGAAATATTCCGGATACAGATAACATAAAATCATTAGTTGATAAAAAGAGATTAAATAATGCTGTTGTCATTGGTGGTGGTTACGTAGGCGTTGAAATGGCTGAAAACTTGAAAGAAAGAGGAATAAAGATTACATTAGTTGAGGCTGCACCTCATATTCTTGCACCATTTGATTCAGATATAGTTGTAACAGCAGAAAAGGAACTTGTTGAAAATGGTATAGATTTGATATTAAATGATGGAGTAAAATCTTTTAAGGATAATGAAGACAATGTTGAAGTTACTCTAAACAGCAATACTAAAATTATTGCTGATTTAATTATATTAGCAATCGGTGTAACACCTGATACTAACTTTATAAAAGAAAGCGGAATAAAACTTGGAGCTAAAGGACACATATTAGTTAACGATAAAATGGAAACAAGTATAGAAAATATTTATGCTGTGGGAGATGCAATTGAAGTAGTTGATTTTATTAACAAACAAAATACTGCAATACCTTTAGCAGGACCTGCAAATAAACAAGGAAGAATTGCCGCAGATAATATAGCAGGGTTAAATTCAACTTATAAAGGCACTCAAGGTACTGCGATAATTAAAATTTTTAGTTTAACGGCTGCAAGCACAGGAAATAATGAAAGAACTTTAAAAAGACTTAATATTCCTTATAAAGTTATAATTATCCATCCTGTTAGTCATGCATCCTATTATCCCGGTGCGCTTCCTTTAACATTGAAGCTGATATTTAATGATGAAGGTAAAATATTAGGTGCTCAAGCTATAGGCTATGATGGTGTGGATAAAAGAATTGATGTTATTGCTGCAGTAATAAGACTTGAAGGCTCAGTATCAGATTTAACAGAACTTGAATTGTGTTATGCGCCACCATTTTCTTCAGCAAAAGACCCGGTAAATATGGCAGGTTTTTTAGCTCAAAATGTACTTACCGGTAAAACGGAAGTTATCACTCCCGAAGAGTATTTAAATTATAATAAAGAAAATGCAGTTCTTTTAGATGTACGTTCAGATATAGAATTTAATAATGGTCACATTGAAGGAGCTTTAAATATCCCAGTAGATAATTTAAGAAAAAACCTTGCAGAATTAGATAAAAATAAAGAAATAATTGAATACTGCCAGGTTGGACTCAGAGGATATATTGCATCACGAATACTATCCCAAAATGGATTTAAGGTTAAAAATATCACCGGCGGATACAAAAGCACAACAAATTTAAATTTTATTCCTAAAAAATCTGAAGATAACAATCATGATTCTATAAATGTAACTGTAGACCAGGACACACAAGTTGTAAAGCCTGAAAAATCAACAGATAATTCAAACTATGATAAGAATCTTGATGCGGTCCGCTTATGCAGGTTAAAGCATCTTTGGATGATTTGAATGATGGGCAAATTCTTAGAGTAACTGCTTCTGATCCTGGTTTTTATGAAGATATAAAAGCATGGTGTTTAAGAACTAATAATGAACTTATTGATTTAAAAAAAGATAAAGGTAATATAACTGCTTTTATAAAAAAAGGCAGCAATAAAGATAAGTCAGCAGATTATATTATGAATGCTTCATCTATTAAAGATGACAAAACATTAGTTGTATTCAGCGGTGATTTAGATAAGGCTATAGCATCCTTTATCATAGCAAATGGCGCTGCCTCAATGGGTAAAAAAGTTACAATGTTCTTTACATTCTGGGGATTAAATATTCTAAGAAAACATGAAAAGGTATCTGTTAAAAAAAGCTTAATTGATTCCATGTTCGGCTCAATGATGCCAAGAGGCAGCAGAAGGTTAAGGCTGTCCCAAATGAATATGATGGGCATGGGTGCTAAAATGATAAGAAAGGTTATGAAAACCAAAAATGTATCCTCCCTTGAAGATTTAATTAAATCTGCTATAGACAATGGTATAGAGATTGTAGCCTGTCAAATGTCTATGGACGTTATGGGACTTAGTAAAGAGGAACTTATTGACGGAGTTAAAGTAGGCGGAGTCGGCTACTATTTAAGCCAGGCTGAAGATTCAAATGTAAATCTATTTATCTAATATTAAGTTTAAAACCTGGTAATATAAAAAATATTGTGTAGAAGTTATATGATCTAAATTATATTATTAATAACATTAATCATATAAAAAGCTTAATATAACTGACACAATCCAAAAGAAACTAAATTAAAAGAGGTCAAAAATTATGTACCTGATTTTGAGGCTGAACAGGTCAGGGAAATATTAAAGTAAAAATTAATATGTTAAAAGCTATCGGTTAAATTCGATAGCTTTTATATCTTTATATTAGTCTGCAAATAATGGTGTTGAAAGATATCTCTCTCCTGTATCAGGAAGCAGAACTACTATTGTCTTTCCTGCATTTTCAGGACGCTTTGCCAGTTTTACTGCAGCAAATACAGCAGCACCGGAGGATATCCCAACCAGAAGTCCCTCTGTCTTTGAAAGTTCTTTACCTGCAGCAAAGGCTTCTTCATTCTGAACTGTTATAATTTCATCATAAACAGATGTATTTAAAGTGTCCGGAACGAACCCAGCTCCAATTCCCTGAATCTTATGAGGACCAGATTTTCCTTCAGATAAAACTGGTGAAGTGGCAGGTTCTACTGCAACTACCTTAACATTTGGATTCTGGGATTTTAAATATTCACCTACACCGGTTATTGTTCCGCCTGTTCCAATTCCGGCTACAAATATATCTACCTTTCCATCAGTATCATTCCAGATTTCCGGTCCTGTAGTTGCTCTGTGAGCTGCAGGATTTGCCGGATTAACAAACTGACCTGGTATATATGAATTTGGTGTTTCCTTTGCCAGTTCATCAGCTTTAGCAATAGCACCCTTCATTCCTTTAGCACCTTCTGTCAGTACCAGCTCAGCTCCGTATGCCTTAAGCAGGTTACGTCTTTCAACGCTCATTGTCTCAGGCATTGTAAGAATTATTTTATATCCTCTGGCAGCCGCCACAGATGCGAGTCCAATTCCGGTATTTCCGCTGGTTGGCTCAATTATTATTGAGCCTGGTTTTAATAATCCTTTTTCTTCAGCATCTTTAATCATGGCTATTGCTATCCTGTCCTTAACGCTTCCTGCCGGGTTGAAATACTCCAATTTAGCAACAACAACTGCCTTCAGATTATTCTTTTTATTATAGTTACTTAATTCAAGTAGTGGTGTTTTACCAATAAGCTCTGTTAAACTTTTATAAATTTTCGACATTTTATATGCCCCCTATTTATTTTTACTAAACATATATGTTTTGTATGTTATTAATAATATATTACGTTACAATGTATTTGTCAATGGTTTTAGTGAATTAATTTATTTGACATATTATTCAACATATTTTATGATTAAATAAAACATATAAAACAAGTATGTTATGGAGGCATTATATGAGAATTTCATCAAAGGGCAGATATGGCATTGCTGTTATGATTAGAATGGCTCAAATATCAAAAAATAATGAGTACACTTCTATTATAAGTATTGCAGAAAAGCTGGATATTTCAAAAATATACCTGGAGCAGATTTTCTCACTTCTGAAAAAAGCTGAGCTGGTAAAATCCATTAAAGGATCTCAGGGGGGATATAAACTAGCTAAAACACCAGATAAAATTACAGCAGGTGATATCCTTCGTGCTATAGAAATAAGCCTATTTGAAAAAACAGAGAATTCTGTGTCCAAGGATTTTATAGAAATAGATAAATCAATGGAAGCATTAGTATGGGACAGGATAGACAGTGCTGTATCAAAAGCACTTAACAGTGTAAGTTTGAGTGATTTAGTAAATGAAGCAGATAAATATAAAAGCAGTGATAATTACATGTTCTACATATAAAAAAATCCTCATTCATAAATTTATGAATGAGGATTTTTTATAAACTGCATTGGCTGTCTTCACTTTGTCTTATGCTGTCAAAGTTCTCAAATATTTTCTTAGCAACTTCCGGCTTATTCATGGTATATAGATGAATTCCGTCTACTCCCTCTGCAAGAAGATCTATTATCTGTTCTGTGGCATATACAATCCCCGCCTGTTTCAGCGCTTCCGGATTGTTTTCATATTTCCAGAGTATCCTTTTAAATTTAGCAGGAAGTGAGGCTCCGCAAAGGGAAGTTATTTTTTCAATCTGCTTTTTATTTATTACAGGCATTATTCCGGCGGTTACCGGTATATTAACACCTAACAAATCAAGTTTTTCACGAAACTCATAGAAAAGTCCGTTATCAAAAAACATCTGAGTTATTAAAAA
>JAJBWD010000433.1:0-10508 GCA_032907345.1 Bacillota bacterium
ATGTTAAGAACAGAGAATTTGAAGAAGCTGCAAAAACAATTGCTAAATACAGTGCACTTCCTGCAGTTTGCGGAAGAGTCTGCCCTCAGGAAACACAATGTGAAGGAAAATGTGTTTTAGGTATAAAGGGAGAGGCTGTTTCTATTGGAAAGCTGGAAAGATTTGTAGCTGACTGGTCTAGAGAAAATAACATAGATTTATCTCAAACTGGACCTAAGAAAAATAAAAAGGTAGCAGTTATAGGAAGCGGTCCTTCAGGACTTACCTGTGCCGGAGATTTAGCAAAACTTGGATATGATGTCACAATATTTGAAGCACTTCATCAGCCAGGCGGAGTTTTGGTATATGGAATTCCTGAATTCAGACTTCCAAAGGATACAGTTGTAGCTCATGAAATAGAAAATGTTAAAAAGCTGGGCGTTAAGATTGAGACAAATGTTATAATAGGAAAAACTGTAACTATAGATGAATTAGTAGAAGAAGAAGGTTTCCAGGCTGTATTTATAGGATCAGGTGCCGGACTTCCAAAGTTTATGGGAATACCAGGAGAAAATGCTAATGGAGTATTTTCTGCCAATGAATTTTTAACAAGAAATAATTTAATGAAAGCATTTAAATCAGATTATGATACTCCAATCAAGGAAGGCAAAATTGTTGCTGTAGTAGGCGGAGGAAATGTGGCAATGGATGCTGCAAGGACAGCGCTTAGACTTGGAGCTGAAGTTCATATTATATACAGAAGATCAGAGGAGGAACTTCCTGCAAGACGTGAAGAAGTTCACCATGCAAAACAGGAAGGAATTAAATTTAATCTTTTAACAAATCCAGTTGAAATATTAGAAGATGAAAAAGGATGGGTTAAAGGCATAAAATGCGTAAAAATGGAATTAGGAGCACCAGACGAATCAGGAAGAAGAAAACCTGTAGTTATACCGGGTTCAGAGTTTGTAATTGATGCAGACACAGTAATTATGTCCCTGGGAACAAGTCCTAACCCATTAATATCAAGAACAACAAAGGGATTAGAGATAAATAAGAGAAAGTGCTTAATAGCTGAAGAGGAAACAGGACTTACAACCAGAGAAGGTGTATATGCCGGTGGAGATGCTGTAACAGGAGCTGCCACAGTAATACTCGCCATGGGAGCCGGTAAAAAAGCTGCAAAAGCAATAGATGAGTATCTTTCAAAATAAGTATTAAATAATGAGCTGGTTATCGATGATAAACATTGATAGCCAGCTTTTATTTTTAATTGAAAATTGGTGATAATTAATATAGAATTATAAGGATACGATACTAAAATCACAGGAGGTATTATTTTGATTTTAAGTGAATCACAGATTAAAAGTCTTGCAAACAGCAGCATTTATAATAGAGGGAAAAAATACTATGAGGATGGAAATGTGGATGATCTTAAAATAGAGTTTGAAACCTCGGATATATTTAAGAATAATAAAAACATGAGTATAGATACAAGAGTATTCTCAGAAAACTCCAGGACGGATTATCATGTATTTATGGAATGGGACAGTGAATCCAGGAAATTAACAGGATTTTGTGACTGCCCTTATTATACAGGCAATAAGGGACAGTATGGACCCTGCAAGCATATAATTGCGGTTTTGCTGAAATATATTTATGAATATCAGGATGATATTTATTATAAGAATAATAAGTCTGATGCGGACAGTCTTATAGAGGAGTTAAAGGAAGCATCGAAAATACAAAATAACTACAAAAGAGATGTTAACCTGGGAATTACTTTCACTAAAGAAAAATATACAGCAAGACCCTATGTTGATTTAAGTATAGGACTTGACAAGCTTTACATAGTTAAAAACATAAAAAAGTTTCTGGATTCTATTATAAATAAAGAAACAATAGAATTTGGAAAAAACTTTACATTTGACCCATCAATATATAAATTCAATGAAATTGATTCAAAAATTATAAGTATGCTGCTTGAGATAAAAGAAATGGAAACTGATTCTCACCATAATTATTATAGCTACAGCAGCAGTTCATTTAGTGGAAAAATAATAATGCTGACAAACAGGCAGATAGGGAGGTTTATGAATCTGTCTGAAAAAAGAAGAATAGATGCGGTAATTAATGGAGAAAAATATAGTAATGTTGAAATAATTAAGGATAAGCTGCCTGTTAAATTTAATATGGGGAAAAACAGGGAAAGTATAGAGCTAAGCCAGGTGAATGATTTTCCGGAGCCTATAGACGAAAACTTTACTGTATTTTGGTATAGTAATGCTTTCTATCTGCCGCCAAAGGGACAGATGGCTGCTTACCATCCTCTATATGTAAGGCTTATGGAAAAGCAAAACAACAAAATAATATGGAGGAAGGAAGAAGCGGATAAAGTTTTATCATATATTATGCCTGTTTTGAAAAATGTATCTGATGAGCTGAATATTGATAAATCAATTCAGGATAAATTATACATGGCACCTCTGCTTACCAGGGTATATCTGGATAAGGAGGACAACAGGGTTATATCAAATGTTAAATTTTGCTATGATAAGATAGAAATAGACCCTCTGAAGGAAATAGCTGCTGAATCAGAGGGAATACTGGTAAGGGATATTGAAAAGGAAGATAACAGTATAAAGGTACTTCAAAGCTTTGGATTTAAAGAAGAAGATAAATCCTATGTAATGAGAAGTGAAAAAAAGATAATCAGCTTCTTAACCGATGGAGTAAAAAAACTTCAGGATTTAGGTGAAGTCTACTATTCACAAAGCTTTAAAAATATAAAAATATATGGAAAGTCAAGCATAAAAGGAAGCATCAGCTTAAATGAAGAAGATTTTTTAGAGTTTTCCTTTGATATTGAAGGAGTAGACAGAGAAGAACTAAAAGATGTATTTGCCGCATTAAGGGAAAAAAAGAAATATTTCCGGCTGAAAAACGGTGATTTTGTATCTCTGGAGGATAATACAGTAAAGGATTTGGGCAATATTATAGATTTCCTTGATATAAAAGATAAAGATTTAATGAATGACAAAATTTCCATATCAAAGTATAATGCAATTTATTTAGACAATAAGCTAAAAGACATGGAATTAAGCGATATTGAAAGAAACACAAATTTCAGGGAGCTTACAGATAATATAGGGAATATTAAGGATTTAGATTATAATCTTCCGGATTACCTGAAAAATGTTATGAGAAATTATCAGCTTATCGGATTTAAATGGCTTAAAACATTGGCATTCTATGGTTTTGGAGGAATACTGGCAGATGAAATGGGACTTGGGAAAACTCTGCAGGCTATTGCTTTTTTAGCATCTGAAAAGGGAAACGGACCTTCAATTGTTATAGCACCTACATCACTTTTATACAATTGGAAAAGCGAAATTGAAACATTTTCTAAAGATTTAAATTCAATTGTTATATCCGGAGCCAAGAAAGCAAGAGAAGAACTTTTAAATGACATGGAGGATTATGACATCATCATTACTTCTTATCCGCTTATCAGGCGGGATATTGAAAGATATAAAGAAATTCATTTTAATTATTGCTTTTTAGATGAGGCACAGCAAATTAAAAACCCGGCGTCCCTTAATGCTTCATCAGTAAAGGAGCTTAAAGCTAAAGGATATTTTGCACTGACCGGTACGCCTATGGAAAATTCTCTTACTGAGCTTTGGTCTATATTTGATTTTATTATGCCGGGATATCTTTTAAATTACAGCAGGTTTTCTAAAACTTATGAAATACCCATAATAAAGAATGAAGATAAAAATGCTTTAAATGAACTTAATAAGCATATAAAACCTTTCATATTAAGAAGGTTTAAAAAGGATGTAATAAAAGAGCTGCCTCCTAAGATAGAGAAAAAGCTGTTAGTTGAGATGACAAAAGAACAGAAGAACCTTTATGCTTACTATTTAAAAAATGCAAAAAAAGAAATCAGCGAAGAAATTAAAGGAAATGGTTTTAATAAAAGCAGGATCAGGATCATAGCAATTCTTACAAGACTAAGGCAGATATGCTGTGACCCTACTGTTTTTGTGGATGGATTTAATGGTGAAAGCGGCAAGATGCTGGCTTTGGATGAGCTTTTAGACGGGATAGTAAATGAAGGACACAGACTGCTCCTTTTTTCTCAGTTTACCTCAGTCCTTAAAAATATCAGAGAAAGATTAAATAAAAATAAAATATCAAATATGTATTTAGATGGAAGCACTAAGAGCGAAGACAGATTAAAAATGGTAAATGAATTTAATGAAGGGGATGTAAGTGTATTTTTAATATCTTTAAAAGCAGGGGGAACCGGTCTTAATCTTACAGGAGCTGATATGGTTCTTCACTTTGACCCCTGGTGGAATCCGGCAATTGAAGATCAGGCAACAGACAGGGCTCATAGAATAGGTCAGGAAAAAACTGTAGAGGTAATTAAACTTCTGGCACAAGGGACCATAGAAGAGAAAATATTTAATCTGCAGCAAAAGAAAAAAGAAATCATAAAAAGTGTAATAGATGATAATATGGATAACAACAATATTATAGGAACTTTAAGCCAGCAGGAAATAGAACAGCTTTTCATATAGTGTATATGTATAAATATTCAGTAAATTTATTGAAGTATATCGGATATATGATTAAATTGAAGGAAAGCAGAGGAAATAATGAATAAAACATCATAGAGGTATAATGCAATTGATAGCCATAGTTTAACATAAAATTCAACAAAAATTTATCTAAAATACTTGTATAATAATAATAAATGTAGTATATTCAATTTAGTTTTTATTCAATGTATTTTAAGTATATTTTAAGGAGTGAACGTTTATGGAAAAGGCTATGGTTAGTTTAATTAATGTTGTAAAAGATTATGGAGGGCAGGGAAGCCTTGCTGTTGATGATGTATCAATGGACATAAAAGAAGGAGAGTTTTTAACCATACTGGGACCTTCCGGCTGTGGTAAAACAACTACCCTCAGAATGGTGGCAGGCTTTGAAAATCCGGATAACGGCAGCATCGTAATAGATGGAGAGACAGTAGATAATGTTTTGTCATATAAAAGATGTGTAAATACAGTATTTCAAAATTATGCTTTATTTCCTCATATGTCTGTTTATGATAATATTGCCTTTGGTCTAAGGATGAAAAAACTTCCTGAAAGGGATGTGGATATAAATGTAAAGAAAGCAATAAATATGGTCAGGCTTGAAGGCTTTGAAAAAAGGATGCCTAAGGAACTATCCGGAGGTCAAAAACAGAGGGTTGCCATTGCCAGGGCTGTTGTTAACAATCCTAAGGTTCTTCTTTTAGACGAGCCTCTGTCAGCTTTGGACTATAAGCTGCGCAAAGAGATGCAGATAGAGCTGAAGCATCTTCAGAGAGAGCTGGGTATTACATTTATATTTGTAACTCATGACCAGGAAGAGGCTCTTACCATGTCTGACAGGATAGCAGTTATGAAGGAAGGAAAACTTGAACAAATAGGAACTCCAAATGAAATATACGAACATCCCAGGACAAAATTTGTAGCTGATTTTATTGGTGAGACAAATCTTTTTAAAGGAAAAGTATTAAAAGGAGAAAGTTCAGAGACACTGGTTGACATATCAGTTGATAAAATTCCTGTAAAAAATTGTTATTTTAATGAGGGAGATGAAGTATATTTAGCCATAAGACCTGAAAAGCTTGAGCTTATGGATAAAGCAGAAAATGGACAAGCTTCCCTGAAGGTTAGTCTTAAAGAAAGAATATATACCGGATCTTCCATGAAAACTATCGTAACATCTGAGGACGGCAAAGAAATTTTAATAAATGAACCTGCAGGAAAAATATATAAATTTATCACTGGAAACAATGCGTATGTTGCCTGGAATCCTGATTGTGCGGTGGTGCTGAAATGAAAAAATCCGGAAGCACAAAATTATTACTGCCGGTTATAATCTGGATGGCAGCCTTTTTCCTTTTCCCTCTTCTGTTGGTGCTGGCAGTAAGCTTTATGACAAGAGGACAATATGGAGATGTAAGTTTTAACCTGACAGGAAGTAATTATTTAAGACTAATAGACCCTATGTATTTAAAAATTTTTATCAATTCTGTTATAATATCACTGCTTACCACCATAGCCTGCCTCTTTATGGGGTATCCCTTTGCATATATTATATCCAGAATGAATAAAAAAATAAGACCTTATCTCATGATGCTCATTATACTGCCCTTTTGGACAAATTCTCTTGTAAGGACCTACGCCTGGATAATTCTTTTAAGGACAGAGGGATTAATTAATACCTATTTAATTAATTTTGGAATCATTAAAGAGCCTCTTAAGCTTTTATACAGCAATGGGGCAGTTTTAGTCGGAATGGTATATATTATGTTTCCCTTCATGGTTATGCCAATTTACACTTCTGTAGAGAAGCTGGATGAGACACTTTTAGAGGCGGCATCAGATCTTTATGCTTCAAAGGCGAAAGTATTTCTAAATATAACCTGGCCTCTTACAAAGCCGGGGGTTATGGCAGGATGCCTTCTTGTATTTGTACCTACATTAGGGCTTTTCTTTATTCCGGATTTAATGGGGGGAAGCAAAATAGTACTGATAAGTAATCTGATAAAGAATCAATTTTTAACTGCCAGAGACTGGCCCTTTGGAACTGCAATATCTGTAAGCTTAATGGCAGTTATGCTTATTATAATTTTTGTCTATACAAAAAAAGGCGGGAAGATTGACGGAGAGGTTATGTAAATGAAAAAGAAAAATTTTGGAAGCTTAATTTATACAATACTGGTTTACTTGTTTTTATACCTTCCCATTATTGTACTGATTGTATTTTCATTTAATAAATCCAAGCTTAATTCAGTATGGACAGGTTTCACCTTTAAATGGTATCAAAGTTTGTTTCATAATGCTGCAATATTAACAGCTATGAGAAATACACTTCTGATTGGATTTGTAAGCACTACAGTTTCAGTTTTTATAGGAACGATTACTGCGGTGGGTATTTATAAGAGCAAATTTAGGTATAAAAGCCTTTTTGAGGGTTTTTTATATGTACCTGTAGTTATCCCTGAGATAGTACTCGGAATAGCACTGCTTGCTTTTTTTTCGCAGGTACATATTCCAATGGGACTTATTACTTTAATAATAGCTCATATAACATTTTCAATATCCTATGTAGTTATTGTTGTTAAAGCCAGATTAGACGGTTTAGAGCCAGAACTGGAGGAAGCTGCCATGGACCTGGGAGCTACCCCCAGAAAAACATTTTTTAAAATTATTCTTCCTATTATTATGCCTGGTATTGCAGCCGGAGCACTGCTTGCCTTTACACTTTCCTTAGATGATGTTATAATAAGTTTTTTTGTGGCAGGACCATCTTCTACGACACTGCCTCTTAAAGTTTTTTCTATGGTAAAGTTTGGAGTAACTCCTGAGATTAATGCTTTATCTGCAATAATGCTGATTGTTACTGTATTTGTAGTAGTTTTATCAGAAAAACTTAAAAACAGCCAGCTAAGCGGCAGAAAGCTAAAAGTGCTGTTATCCTCAATCCTGGTAATAGCATTAACTGCAGGAACAGGAGTATATGCTGCAGAAAAGAAAGCTAAGGCTGACAGAGTAGTTCTTAATGTTTTTAACTGGTCAGAGTATCTGCCTCAGTCAGTAATTGATAAATTTGAAGAAAACTATAATGTTAAGGTAAACTATTCTACATTTTCATCTAATGAAGAAATGCTGGCAAAGCTTATGGCCGGAGGTTCAAATTATGATCTGGTAGTTGCTTCAGATTATATGGTGGATATACTTTCAAAGCAAAATCTTATTCAGCCAATTAATTTGGAAAACATACCTAATTTTAAAAATTTAGATAAGAATCTGACAAATCTTGAGTTTGATAAAGGAAATAAATATTCTGTTCCATATATGTGGGGAGATGCCTGTATAGTTTACGATTCAAGAAAAGTAAAAAAAGAAATTAAGGGTTTTGGTGACCTTTGGGATAAGGAATTTAAAAATTCAATAGTTTTGCTTGATGATCAAAGGGCTATAATTGGAATGGCACTTCAGAAAAACGGGTATTCAATTAATGATACAAATGTTAAACATTTAGAAACTGCCAAAAGAGATTTAATATCACTTCAGCCCAATATAAAAGCTTATGATTCTGACAGTCCAAAAACACTTCTTATAAATGGAGAAGCCAGCATTGGATATGTATGGGGTGCTGAAGCATACCTGGCTAAACTTGAAAATCCATACCTGAAGGTAGTTATACCTTCTGAGGGCTTATTTCTGCAGCAGGATAACTTTGTTATACCTGAGGGGGCCAAGGAAAAGCAGGCAGCAGAGCAGTTTATAAACTTTATTTTAAGACCTGAAATAAGTGCTGAAATATCAGAATCCTTCCCTTATGCCAATCCAAATGCAGAGGCACATAAGCTGATGAAGAAAAGCGTTTTAGATGATATTGCTGTTTATCCGCCTGGTGATGCTGTTAAAAAAGGCGAACACCTGAAGGATATAGGAGATAATACTAAGAATTTCGATAAAATTTGGTCTCAGATAAAACAATAAGGCTGATTTTGCTCCCGTTCTATAAAAGCGGGAGCTTTTTACTGCCTGTAAAAGATAAACCAGACTACTGGAATATTTTATCTGTCAGTATTAAAATATTAGTAAATACATTTTTAATAGGGAGGAATGATTATGTATATGCCAAGTAGTGAAAGATACGATTCAATGCAGTACAACAGATGCGGCAAAAGCGGACTGAAGCTTCCTGCCATTTCCTTAGGATTATGGCATAATTTTGGGAATGTAACACTATACGAGAATAGTCTTTCAATGATAAAAAGGGCTTTTGATTTAGGAATAACTCATTTTGATTTAGCGAATAATTATGGCCCGCCAACAGGATCTGCGGAAGAAAATTTCGGAAAGATACTGAATGATAATTTTAAAGGCTACAGAGATGAAATGATCATATCCACAAAGGCTGGCTATTATATGTGGCCCGGTCCTTATGGAAATTGGGGATCTAAAAAGTATCTGGTTTCAAGTCTGGACAGCAGCCTTAAAAGAATGAAGCTTGAATATGTAGATATATTTTATCATCACAGACCGGACCCTAATACTCCCCTTGAGGAAACAATGTCAGCTCTTGATTTAATAGTAAGGCAGGGAAAGGCTTTATATATTGGCATATCCAACTATAAAAAAGATGAAGCTGAAAAAGCTATTAAAATATTAAAAGATTTAGGAACACCATGTCTTATTCATCAGTTTAGATATTCTATGCTGGACAGATGGTCTGAGGGCGGCCTTCAGGATTTGCTGAAAGATGAGGAAGTAGGCTCTATAGCGTTTTCACCCCTGGCCAAGGGAATTCTTACAGACAGGTACTTAAACGGAATCCCAAAAGATTCAAGGGCTGCCAGCAGCAGTATTTTCTTAAAACCAGAGGATATAACTGAGGAAATAATGGGAAAAGTATCTAAATTAAATAAACTGGCGGAAAGCAGAGGACAAACCCTTGCCCAGATGTCATTAGCCTGGATACTTAGAAATGGAATTACTTCAGTACTTATAGGAGCAAGTAAGGTAAGTCAGATAGAAGATTCCGTAGAAGCCATAAAGAACACTGATTTTTCAGATGAAGAACTTACGCTGATAAATAATATATTGAAATAGATAAAATTATTTAAATTCATTACTTAAAACAAAAAACAGCTGGAATGTGATTGTGTAATTTTACCCAGTTAAATATTGACAATTATTTTGATTAATATTAAATTTATAGTATAAGCTTAATGTAATATATTATTTGAAAAGGGGGTAAGAGATGGCAGGAAAAATGAAATTTACCAGCAATTATGACGACTTAAGCACTGACAGAGGCTACCAATTTGAATTTCACTGTGACAGATGCGGTGTCTCATACAGATCAAAGTTTAAAGCATCTGCAACAGGCATGGTTTCAGAGGTTTTAGATGGTGCAGGCAGCATTTTTGGCGGTATTTTTAATTCTGCTTCAAACTTAGGAAACAGAGCTCATTCTGCAGGTTATGAAAGAGCCAGAGAAAAAGCACTGGATGAGGCAGCAGATGAGTTAAAAGAAGAATTTATTCAATGCCCCAGGTGTTCTTCCTGGGTATGCAGAGAGAAATGCTGGAATGAAAAAAAAGGATTGTGCAAGACTTGTGCTCCTGATTTGGGGGTTGAGATGTCTGCAGCTCAGGCAAATCGTTCTGTAGAAGAAATATGGGCTCATGCAGAGATGGCTGAAGAGGATAAGCATTTAGGAAAAGAAAACTGGAAGGAAACCATTAAGGCTTCCTGCCCGAAATGCGGAGCAGCTTTATCTTCAAATTCGAAATTCTGCCCGGAATGCGGAGCTAAAATAAGTAAAGCTTCATTTTGTCCGGATTGCGGTGCCAAAATTCAGGATGATAATAAATTCTGTCCCGGATGCGGCAAAAAACTAAAGTAAATATAAAATAATTGCGATGAGTTTTTAATTCATCGCAA
>JAJBWD010000434.1:0-9353 GCA_032907345.1 Bacillota bacterium
AATATTTCATCAAATTTCATGTTAATCTCCATTCCGCGCGCCTTCAGGCGCGGCACAAATAGTAATGAAAGTTTTTGACTACCTCCACTTTCTTGATACAATAGTTTTAAGAAGCTACACTACAAAGCACGGGAGGAGGAGTCGTAAAAACTTTCTTCGTTTTAGATAGTATGTTAATCAGTGTAAGCACCGTCTTTCAAGCACAAATAAGTGGCTCTATAAGACCGTACACTAAGAATTGTTTTAACTCTTGGTTAAATTGTGTGATGGTGCAGTCAATGGCTTCTTATCTTATCAAGAAAGGAGTTTTTGACTATGAAAGTTGTTTATCAAACCTGCTGTGGCGTCGATGTTCACAAATCTTTTCTCGTTGCCACAATTATCAAAACCACTTCCGGTGTTCAGCCTTCTTATCAGAAGAAGCGTTTCTCCACCTTCAACAATTCTATTTTAGAACTCAAGCAATGGTTGCTCGATAACAATTGTCACGATCTTTGTATGGAATCCACCGGTAAATACTGGGTTCCTGTTTATAACCTCCTGGAAGACTACATTAACGTCACCATCGCCAACCCTAAATGGGTAAAGGCTGTTAAAGGTAATAAGGACGACACTAAAGATTCCAGATGGATTGGTGATCTATTTCGATTAGGATTGGTTCCGGGAAGTTTTATACCATGTAGAGCAATTCGTATTCTTCGTGAATTTACCAGATATCGCTATAAACTTATTTCCTGTCGCTCCAGCGAAAAGAATCGATATCAGAATGCACTTACTGTTTGTAATGTTGCATTAGATTCTGTTGTTTCCGATATCTTTGGGAAGTCAGCGACATCTGTTATTGACTACCTAATCGAGCAATCCGACAATTCCATTAACCACGAAGAAATATCTTCCAGACTCCTCCGTTCTCTAAAGAAGAAGTCTGAAAGTGTCATTGAATCCATCGAAGGGTATCAGATGACTGACTCCCAAAAATATCGTATGTGCCTCATCCGCGCACATCTGGATTATATCACATCTACAATAAATGATATAGACACTAAGATAGATGAATTGGTTGCCACATATGAAAATGCTATTCAGTTACTTTGTACCATTCCAGGTGTTAATCGTAATAGTGCAATCGCTATTATCTCTGAAATTGGTACTGATATGACTCAGTTTTCTTGTCCTAAACGTTTGTGCTGTTGGGCTGGATTAACTCCAGGTAACAACGAATCTGCTGGTAAGAAAAAATCTGTCAGAATAACACGTGCCGGAGTCTACCTCAAACCTGCATTAGTACAATGTGCTCATGCAGCCGTGAAATCTGATAAATCTCCTTACTACAAACAAAAGTATGAACGTATTATGAAACGTCGTGGCAAGAAACGAGCTATTATAGCTATGGCCAGGATGATCATAACTGCCATATACCAGATGCTAACTACTGGTGAAACATGGAATCCAAGCGATTTATACAAAATTGATATGCCTGAACCTCTGAAAGAAAAGCAGAAGGAAAAGGCAATAAAACAAGCTTTGAAACTTCTTATAAGCGAAGGAGTCATCACTGAAGCGCAAGAAACTTCGTAATTCTATTTAAAATTAATACTTTTTAAAAGCTACCTTAGGATAGCTTGATTAAGTGCGCCACTTTTGGCTGTCCTCTACTTTCTTTCACACTATTCCTTTATAAACATAACGGATGTAGCTTTAATTAAAGCAGTTACTTCATCCCCTGCCTTAATATTCAGCTCATCTAAGGAATCCTTGGTAATAAGACCCACTAGCCTGATCCCATTTCCTGCATCAATTTCAACCTGCGCACTTACAACACCTGGAGTAGCCTTAATTACTTTTCCTTTTATTTTATTTCTTCCGCTGATTTTCATAATATTAACCTCCTACATAATAGTTTTAATAGTATCATTGCCTAATTATGTAATTTTTATACATGTAGGTAACAGATTTGGGAAAATTAATAATTTAGAATATTATATTTTGAATATTTGGTATATAATGTTATTATTACATATTTCATACTGTCTTAACTTAATAATAAAAGGAGGTAATTTAAATAACAAAACTTTTAGTATTCATATTATTTTCAGCTGGAATTATTCTGCTTCAAATGTTTTTATCTAAAAGAGGGTATAGACACCTGGGCTTAATATTGCCCGGATTTACTTTTTTGCTTTCTATTATTGCTGTTGTAAATATAATAGTGCTGCCGGATTATTCAATTTCTGAAAGAATAATTCTGGTTATTTCGATATTTTTAGTGTGGAACATTTCAACCATTATTTTACTTGGTATATATTTTGCATGTGGCAACAGTTTCAAAAGAAAAAAGAGCTAGAGGAGCCTTTATTTTGAAGGATTTGTTTCATATTTTTAAAAAATATACAAAAATATTTCAATTTTTGGTTGACAATGGCATACAATTATATTAACCTAAAAAGGAAGACTAAATTAGGAGGTAGGAAAATGATTATGACAGCGAAATATAATAATTTTATGTTAAACAATAAAATAAATCCGGTTAGTCCTGCCTTTAATTATATTCATAGATAAATCAACTTTGTTTTAAGGCCGCAGACTAACCCAGTCTGCGGCTTTTTATATGCACTCGAAAGAGTATTTTTATGCCGCGGTATACCGCGGCTTTTTATTTGGGGGTGACGAATTGAAAAGAACTTTTAAGTACGTAACACGCTACAAGGGTCTTCTTATCCTGCCGTCTCTGGCTATGATCTTATCTATAGCATTAGAAATGGTAAGTCCCATACTTTCTAAAATTATTGTTGACGATGTATTTTTAGGCAGCAAAAGATGGCTGTTGTGGTACATCCTGGCGTCCATTGCAGGAATAGCTTTGGGGAGAGCAATTCTAGGTTATGTAAAGGAATATTTATTTGATGTCTTATCTGCAAGAGTAAATGAAGACATCAAGGAGGACTTATTTAACCATATTCAAAAACTTTCCCACACCTATTTTGATAATGTAAATACAGGGACTCTGATGAGCAGAATAGGTGAGGATGTAGATAACATTTGGAGAACCATATCCTTCGGGCTTAGATTATTTGTGGAAAATGCAATGGAATTTATTACAGCTTCTGTAATTCTGCTCTACCTGAACTTTTATTTAGCACTTATTTGTATAGCCATAATGATACCAATTGCATTCCTGGCTATGAAACTGGAGAAAGATATCGGGAAGGTATATGACAGTATAAGCGATCAGACGGCTCTGATTAATACAGCTGCTCAGGAGAATATAGCAGGTGTTCGTCTTGTTAAGGCCTTTGCAAGAGAAAAACATGAAATATTAAAATTCCTTGATTTGAACAATAAAAATTATGATTTATCCATAGAACAGTCCAGGATTATTTCAAAATATTTTCCCAATATCGAATTTCTGACAAATGCTTCAACTGTTTTTATGGTAACAATCGGCGGTATATTTGTTATGTACGGCAAGCTTTCCTTAGGAACACTGGCAGCCTTTTATGGTTATATATCCATGCTGATATGGCCTATGAGAATGCTGGGCTGGCTTACAAATCTTCTGGCTCAGAACAATGCATCTGCCAAAAAAATATACAAAATAATGGATACAGAGCCAAACATTAAAGAAACAGAAAACGCTGTAGAACTAGATAACTTAAGGGGAAGCATAAAATTTAAAAATGTAAATTTCAGCTACAATGAGGATGACGTTTTAAGGAATGTCAATTTAAACATCAAAGCTGGTTCTACAATTGCAATAATGGGTACTACAGGCAGCGGAAAATCCTCTCTTATTAATTTAGCCGGAAGGTATTATGACGTAAATAAGGGAGAAATATTAATTGACGGAACTAACATTAAAAATATTGACCTAAAGAGCCTCAGGTCTAAGATGGCTCTTGTATCCCAGGATGTTTTTCTTTTCTCTGATACCATAGAGGAAAATATCAGATATGGAAAAGAGAGTGCCACATTTGAAGAAATAAGAAATGCCTGTTCTCTTGCCTGTGCAGATGATTTCATAGAAGAACTTCCTGATGGATATAAAACAATAATAGGGGAAAGAGGCATAGGTTTATCCGGAGGCCAGAAACAAAGGCTGTCTATTGCCAGAGCATTAATAAGAGATTCCAGAATATTAATCTTAGATGATGCTACCTCAGCCTTAGACATGGATACAGAGTTTAATCTGCTTAAAAACTTATACCATATGAAAAATAAACCAACAACATTTATAATAGCCCATAGAATATCCGCAGTTAAAAATGCAGACCTTATTATTTATCTTCAGAACGGCGAAATAGTTGAAATGGGAAATCATAATGAACTGCTTGAGAAAAAGGGCAAATACTACGAAACCTTTAATCTTCAGTTTAAGGAGTTCAGTTCACTAGAGGAGGTGGTATAATGGCTAAAAACACCGTAAAAGCTGATGAAAACTTAAAGTCTAAGTCTAAAACTGAAATTCTGGTCAGGCTTTTGAGATACCTGAAGCCATTTAAAAAGCAGACTGCCTTTGTAATAATGCTTCTGATTTTTGTAATGGTTTGCTCTCTTTTGAACCCATATCTATTAAAAATAGCCATAGATAAGTTTATAAAAAGCAAAAACCTTAAGGGACTTCTTATATTAGGATCGGGGCTCCTGGCTTTAAACCTGTCCGCCATGTTTATGTCAAAACTCAGAATAAAACTTATGGCAAAGATAACTAGTAAAATACTTTTGAATATCAGACAGGAGCTTTACATCCATATTCAGAAACTTTCCTTTAATTTTTTCGATTCAAGACCTGTAGGAAAGATTCTGGCCAGGGTTATGGGAGATGTAAACTCCCTTCAGGAACTTTTTAACAACAGCATAACCAGCTTTATCCCTGAAATCCTTACTCTGGTCTGTGTAACAGCCCTGATGTTTTTAATGAATTACAGACTGGCTGCTGTTTCAATTTTAATACTGCCTTTTCTGTTTTTATCTATGTTTTATGTAGAGACAAAGAGCAGAAAAAGGTGGCAGAATTACAGGAAAAAAAGATCTAATTTCAACGCCTACACCCATGAGGATTTTTCAGGAATTAAGGTAATTAAGGCATTTGCTGTAGAGGAAAGAACTTCAGTTACTTTTTCAAAACTGACTCATGATATGATGGAATCCTTTATAGATGCAGTTAAGCTTAATGACCTATTCTGGCCTTTAGTTGAATTTTCCTGGGGCATTGGCTCCATACTTGTTTACTGGTACAGCATAAAGCTTTTAGATGTAGGTGATATAACAGTTGGTACAATCATTGCCTTTACCATGTATATAGGCATGTTCTGGAGACCTATTATTAATCTGGCTGACTTTTACAACACCCTGGTAACTAATTTTTCTTCAGCAGAAAGAATATTTGAGATACTTGATATAAAGCCGGATATAGAAGATATAACTTATGCTCTGAAAATGCCTGAGATAAATGGAGACGTAGAGTTTAAAAATGTATCCTTTGCCTATGACAACAGTTACGTTTTAAATGATGTGAGCTTTAAGGTAAATAAGGGCGAAAAAATCGCCCTGGTTGGAGAAACAGGAGCCGGAAAAACTACAATAGTTAACCTTATCAGCAGATTCTATGATGTCCAGCAGGGAGAAGTTTTAATTGACGGCATAAACGTGAAGGATGTGGAAATTGAATCTTTAAGGTCTCAGATGGGAATAATGCTTCAGGATACCTTCCTTTTTTCCACAACAATTATGGAAAATATCAGATACGGAAACCTTAATGCCACAGATGAAGAGATAATAGAAGCAGCCAAGGCAGTTAATGCCCATGAATTTATCATGAAGCTGGAAAAAGGATATGATACAGAAGTAAATGAAAGAGGCTCCAGACTGTCAGTAGGTCAGAGACAGCTGATATCCTTTGCCAGGGCACTCCTTGCAAATCCAAGAATACTGATACTGGATGAAGCAACCTCAAACATTGATACCCAGACTGAAAGACTGGTGCAGGAAGGAATAAGAAAGCTTTTAGAAGGAAGAACCTCCTTTGTTGTAGCTCACAGATTATCCACTATAAGAGACTGCGATAAGATTATGGTAGTAGATAATGGGGAAATATCGGAAAGCGGAAATCACGGTCAGCTTATGAAAAAGAAGGGAATATACTATAAGCTGTACACCTCTCAGTATAAATTTCTTCAGGAAGGCGCTTAATAAAAAAGCTTAGTGAATAAAACCTCCTCAAATTGGTAATACTAAATTTAAGGAGGTTTTTTATATGAAAAATTTTTTAATTTCTGCCGGCGTTGACGCTGTAGTCATTCTATTTTCTTACTACCTGTTCAGAACTGTAATTCCAGGACCCGCAAGGCATAAAATATATGAAAAGTTTATGAGCTCCATGGCAAAATTTATTATATACATATTTTTGCTTGCTGCCATAATTACCGGAGTAACTGCTTTTATTATGTACAGAACCAGATATATTTCATACCTTAATATAATATCTGCAGGCCTTATGAGCATTATTGTGGGTTTTGTAGTATCTACCGTTCCAACAAGAGGTATAGGGGATAAAGGAAATTTAGAAGAAAAAAGAATATAGACTTTCGTTTAGAATAACTCAAATCTGCTTGTTTGAGTTATTCTTTTCTATATTATTATTCATACATCTTGTTTTTATATACTACCCTTTCTGTGTAAAATACTTCACAGGACCCCCCTCCTGTATCACTTCTTTTTAAGCTGGTTTTCCAGGTATAATTATTTCCCTTGTATATGTCCACTAAATATCCTTCCAAAATAACCTTATCCTTTACCTTAACCTTTTTTAATATATTTAAAATATTTTTATTCTTTGGAATGATATGGTTATTGGATGAATGGGAAGCTATATAGGAAAGGTCTATATCACTTTTCCCGTCATATCTGTAATAATACCATCTGCTGCTTTGAAAAAAGCTGATATTCTTAAGATAAGAAACATCTGTTAACTTACCCCAGGCCAAAGCCAGATCAATGGGTGCAATATCACCATCAGAAAATTTACCATAGGACTTTTTAGATACCACTAAAGCATAAACTTTATACTCTGCCCTTTTAACCAGGGTTACCTTATCATTTATATATAGCTTGTCATTTCCATCCAGGTCAGTCTGAACTGGGTTTTCAAGTTCTGATGTATCATAAGGAGCAACCTTTACCCCTGATGCCCTGTTATTTATTAAATGGTATCCCGAAAATATTATTAAAATAATCAGAGCTATTATTAGATTTCTTATACTTTTATTCATGATTCACCTATCTACTCTATAAGAACCAGGCCGAAACTATTTTGTTCTGCTTCTTTACTGTTTAACACTTCTATATTAAAGCCATTATTTTGGGCAGTCTGAAATACATCTATGCCACAGGCTTCCATGGATGGCCTGGCCTCTGCTTTATTATTGCATTTTTCCTTATTGCACTTAGTGCAAAGCCTACAGGGACCTGACCCTAAGCCAAAAGCCTTATAAAATCCAGATAAAAATATTTCTCTTTCCAGCTTCACTATAATCCCTGTGGTTTTGTCACATTCTTTTGTCTTTATTAAAATTGCTTTTTTATAACAATTTATTACTTCCTGCATCTCCTTATAGGTTGGAGTTAGGGGAGGACAGCAGGTGCTTGTATTATAATTTGGACATCCATACCTGCATTTCAGAATTACCCAGGGCGCAGTGATTATAGTATCCGTGTCAATTATTTTACTGTCTTCTGCTCCCAGTTTCTTTGCCATTATGTTAAATTCATTTGATTCCATAATTGCCTCCATAAAAGTTTTTATAATTTTAATTAAATCATACCATATAATTTCATAATAATAGTATGATTTTTTATATTGTCTTAAATCCATAAAATATATGCTATAATATAAGAAAGAAAATTATCCGGAGGTAAAAAAATGTCAAATTTGATTTACTTAAGCTCAAGTTTCAGTTAATAATCTTTAAAATGGAAGGAGATATTTAATTGAAATTTGAGCTGTTAAAAAATAAAAATTATGTTTTATTATTGCTTGGCCAGATGATTTCAGGTATAGGTTCAAAAATGCAAAGTTTTGCATTGGCTCTTTATGTTCTGAAGATAACTGGTTCAGCATCCAGGTTTGCATCTATTTTAGCACTGTCTTTTGTACCTGAGCTGATAATAGGACCGGTTTCCGGTGTGATTACAGATTGGGTTGACAGGAAAAATTTAATTATTTTATTAGATATATCAAGCAGTTTATTGACTGGAATATTTGCTGCCTTGTATTTAATGAATAATAATCTCAATGTATTTAGTATATCTGTATTAGTTATTCTTCTGTCTGTAATTTCAACTGTATTTCAGCCTGCAGCTACAGCAATAATGCCAGGTATCGTAAATAAAGAAAAGCTTCCTGATGCAAATAGTTTATGGGCAGCTGCCTCTTCCGGGGTTTTATTTTCAGCTCCGGTAATTGCTGGTGCTTTATTACAGTATTTTAGTTTATTCTTTATACTTTTAATTAATTCAATTAGTTTCCTATTGTCGGGATTAAGTGAAGTATTTATAGATGTACCAAAAAATAATAATATGCCGAAAAAAATATCAATAAAAATTTTCTGTTTTGATTTTACTGAAGGTATCAAATTTATAATAAATAATAAGCTAATACTTTCTATATGCATTTTACTTATGTCTGTTAATTTTTTAATAAGTCCAATAATTACTATAGGACAGCCTTATATACTTAAAAACATTTTTAATGCTTCTGATATACAATATGGAATATTTCAGTCCGGTTTATCAGTACCTATGTTTATAGCCCCAATTTTATTTAATTCATCATCGAAAAAACATGATTTGAAATCAATAATAATTAAATCGTTAGGAATAAGCTCAATTATAGTATTATGCTTAGGTTTTGTATCCAATAGCTTATTCGCAAATTTCACAAAAGGTTCAATTCCCATAATACTGCTGTTTATTCTGTTTTTTACAATGACTGTATTTGATCTCATTGCTAATCTGGCTATTTGTACAGTGGAACAGGAGTCCGTACCATCAAATATGCTTGGCCGGATTGAGAGCACCATGATGAGCCTGGCTTTTGCGCTTTATCCCCTGGGACAAATTATATTCGGGTTGCTGTTTGACAGCTTTCCGGCGTGGATTTGTATACTAACCGGCGGGCTTTTAAATATAACCAGTATTTTTATATGCAGAAAACTGATTAAAAATTTTTAAATATTAAACTATAAAGAAGGAGCAAAACTCCTTCTTTTATTTTTTATATAAGCTGAATGACCACTTCTATGGAATTTACTTTGACATCCGGAATTTATTTTTTCATTTTACTTCTCTGTACCTAT
>JAJBWD010000435.1:0-4995 GCA_032907345.1 Bacillota bacterium
AGAATCATCTGAATCGCTTCTGGAACAGTATCCAGAATCAGAATCATATACCGTGCCAAGTCATGTATCAGGAATCATGACCATCTCTGAAAAACTTTTTAAAAATAGGTATTGACAGAATGTATATAACGCTATATAATATAGACAAACAAATAAATATGGAGGAAAAAGAAATGAAAGTAAATGAATTAAGAGTTGGAGACATCGTTGTTGTTAATAATAGTTATATGGGCAGACCTACTTGTCATTATATAGTTATCGAAGTTAATGGTGAAAAGTATTTATCATCATTCTATGGTGACGTTAATTGCGGACCATATGCTTGTGGTTGGTATGAATATAATGACAACGAACTACCATTTGGAACTATATTAGTTGCAAGACCAAAATTCCAATATGGAGTATTTAGTCGTCAATATGACAATAAAGAATGGTTTGAAATACTTTATAAGAACGAGGAGGAAATTTAATATGGTAAGACAAAAGTATTCAAGTGCTGTAACAAGTATCAATGGCTCAAAGCTACCTAGTGTATTTAGAAAAGTTGAATGGGTTGAGGGAACTAGAAATCTTGACTATGGTGGTGGTAAATATGACATCGCTACTAATTGGTTATTAGACCATAAAAACGTTAGGAACTACATCTATGACCCATACAATAGAACTTTTGAGCATAACTTAGAAATATTAGCAAAGAAGCCATTTGACACCATTACATTATCTAATGTATTAAATGTGGTTATGGAAAAAGAAGTAAGAGAAACAATATTAAGTCATTGTTATCTATTACTAAGAACTAATGGAACGCTTTATATTAGCGTTTATGAGGGCGACAAGAGCAAAGTTGCTAAGGTTAATGAAAAACGAAATTCTTGCCAATTAAATAGACCATTAAAAGACTATTTTAATGAAGTAGCAGCTATATTTGGCGAAGACCACATTGAAATCAAGAATGGCGTTATGAAGGTTAGGGTTTAACCCCTGACCTTTTTTATTTATCCTGAACTGTATTTATCCTGAACTGTATCCTGAATCATGACCCGTGCTACATACATCATGCTGAATCTGAATCACCAGATTAGTCCTGCAACCAGAACGTCTTGCTCCAGATACTGTATCCTCGCCTGTATTATAACCGTGCTAGGATATTGACTCATGCCATCTGGTATCCAAAAAAACTTTTTATAAAATTTGTAAAATAATTGTTGACATACTGATTTATTATGTTACAATAATAGTGTATTCAAAAATAAATGGAGGAAAAATAATATGGAAATAATTCTACAGACAAATGAAAGGTTTTTAATGTATATGGGCGGATACTATGTAGGTAGTATTAAACCCGGTTTAAATGAAGTTATCATCAAAATTGACCAAATAGGTAATAAATATCTTATTATGGGAAAAGCTAGCGACTTTATGTTAGCTACTTGTTGGTGTGACAAATATATTATTGAAAAAGAAGAGGAGGAAAAAGAATATGAAAAAGACTAAAAAAATCAAAAGAAATGAATTACATTTCGCCATTCAATTAACTTATCAAAACCTTAACAGGAAGGAAAAACCTAAGTTTAATAGAAATAAACTTCCTAAGGTTGAATGGTAGGAGGTGTATTCTATGCAACACAAGGACTTTGAATTATATAAACAATGGTGTTTAAATAAGGGTTTAAAACCACAATACGCAACAAGCCTTATAATGTATTATAAATGGCTAAAAAACGAAAAATAGGAGGTATTTTATGAGCAATACATATGAAATTAAATTAAAAGAAATTAAACCAAACCAAAAGTATGGTATTCAAGTTTTCAAAAACTATGACACTAAACCATATTATGAATATGAGGTGAACGACACTTATGAATGGGCATTAACCCAAGCTAAGATGGAGTTACACTCTATCAAGCAAGAAGACCCAAGCTTCTATTATGGAAAAGTAATAATAAGCTAGAAATCCTGAAATCAGGATTTTTTTATTATCCATAATAACCGTGCTATATATAGCTCATGACATCACCTGAATCTAAAAGAAATTATTTTATAAAATTTGTAAAATAATTGTTGACACACAAAATATATAATGGTATACTATAGGTGTATCGGAAAGATACAAAACAAAATTTATATATTTCAATGGAGGAACTTTTTATGAAAAAGAATTTTGAATTAGGTAAAATTGACTTCTACGGAACAGGTAGAAAAATCAATGCTGTAACAGTTAAAATTGAATTAACTGAAGAAAATGTATTTACTGCTTGCGGTTATGTATGGAACATTAGAAGAACTGACTGCGTTAGTGGTGGTCAAAATTTAGACGAAATTTACAAGTTTAAAAAGAATAACCCAATATTTAAGGTCATTTATGAAATGTGGAAAAAACACCATTTAAATGACATGCATGCTGGAACTGAAAAGCAAGAAGAAGCCCTAGAAAAAGCCGGTTATACTGCTTGGGCTAGAGACTACGAAAAATGCTGCGAATATCTTGAAAGCGTTGGACTACTTGAAGACAATGGCTACAAGTTTGGAACTGGTTGGCTAAAAAGAGAAATTCCACAAGAGGACTTAGAAAAAATAAGAGGACTATTCAATTAGTCCTTTTTTTTATATCCACAATTTTTATATCAGGATATTCTACCGTGCTAATAGATACATCATGCTGGGTGATTCATCAGGAATCACGAACAAATATTTTATAAAATTTTTAAAATAAATAGTTGACGTATAATATATATAATGGTATACTATATATGGCGATAGGGAAAGACCTATAAAAAATTTATCAGGAGGAAATTTAATATGTCAAAATGTTATGGTGGAATTATTAACCGTCTTTTAGAAGGTGGAATGTATGGTTCAAAAGAAATCACTGTTGGTATGGGTGTTACTGAGTATCTATGGAGTGACCGACATGCCTATGAGGTAACTAAGGTGTTCAGCCAAACACACATTTGTATTAGAAGAATGAACGCCAAAGTTGTTAAAGGTAGCTGCCAAGATGGTAGTGCTGAGTATGAATATAAAAGTAATCCAAAGTATCAAGAAATTGAAATTAAACGTTTCAAGAATGGTTGGTATGACTTGCGAATAAATCCAAATAACCCAAGCAAGAAAATCAAAGGCTATTCAAAATACAGTTTATCATTTGGTGTAATGGACGAATACTATGACCCTTGTTTCTAACAGGGGTTCTTTTTTTGTCCAAAAAAATTATATATATATCATACCGTGCTAGTGGATACATCAGGAATCATGATACAGCTGCTTGTTCAGGAGTCATCATGCAGGTCGTCATATCACCGTGCTAGTGGATACATCATGCTCCAGCTATCAGGTGCAAATCGCCATCAAAAAAATATTTTAAAAATTTTATAAAAAGCTATTGACGACATTTATATATGGGTATATAATATAGGTGTATTCATAAATGAGACAAAGGAGGTCAATGTATATGTCAGCATTTTATGGAATGGTTCAAGGTAATCGAGGAGCTTCTACAAAGGGAGGCTCAAAAAACAGTGGTTTTGTCGCTTCTTGTCAGTCTTATGACGGCTCAGTTATAACTCGTATGTGGTATGACGAAAACGACAATTTAATGGTTTCTATCGCTATCAGCGAGGGTTCATCTACTTATGGTGACAAAGTGTTTGTTGGTTCATTAGAAGAGTTAAAGGCTAAGCTTCAAGCTTAGTCTTAAATGGAGGTTATATTATGGAGTTAATGTTTATTATTGAAACCGAACAAGGAATTATTAAAAATTTAAAATTTGACACTGAATTTGAGGCGTTAAATTATATTGAAGAGCATAATTTAAAAAATGCTATAGTTCGTATTGACGACGGGGAGTGATAAACTCCTCTTTTTTTATCCTCATGATATATCACCGTGCTATATACAATATCCTGCTCTGGATACAGCAAACTTCTGGAACAACATTAGGCTTTAATTTCATCTCCACATCTACTTCAGGTGCAACAGATTCTGGATACAGTGATTCAGAATAAACTAGCACGGTGCGAGGATACATGATTCATCAGAAAAAACTTTCAAAAAAATTTTTTATTTTGGGTGTTGACTTATTTTATATAAGGTTATATAATCTTTAATGTAGTCACCTACTACAAAATTTATTTCAATGGAGGACTTATATATGAATAAGGTAAAAACAATTTTTAAAGACTGGTATTTAATGGACGCTGAGGAGCAAGAAGTATTTAGACAAGGTTTATTAGAAAATTATTTAGACGACAACGAGTTTGAAGACATTGAGAATTATGACGAAGACGCTTTTGAAGAGTATTGCATTGACACAAATAGTATTTACTTTGAAGACGACTTTGGCGAACATGGTAATGTTTCATACTCACCACTTGCTAATCAAGAAGTCGTTGTAATAGGTAATTTAGGGCTTTGGAATGGAAACCATAAAATTATACCTCACAAGTATAAAAACGTAAATTTAGCAATTCGTTCTTGCTTACAAGACGAAAATCATATTTACGAAGACCGTTATGGTAACCTACACATTGAAGCTCACCATCATGACGGAACAAATCATTTCATCATTAAGAAACTTGTAAATGGTAAAATGAGGTGTTTACACTTTATGAAAGAAGTATTCGGTTGCTAATCCAGCAGCCGTTTTTTCTTTATCCCTGTTACCGTGCTATACAGTATCCAATTCTGGATTCATCAGATTCATCTAGAACGAAAATATAATTATATTATCTACTCAACCTGAACTACCCAGAATATCCTGATACACTACATGTGATTTACCTGATATTAGCACGGTGGTGATTCCTGAATCATGACAAACTCAGTTGTATCAAAATTTCCGTTTTTATGGCGTTTTATTTTTAAGTTAATAATTTATACATCAAAAACTTAAAAATCAAAAATAAGCCAAGTTTAATATGGTTAATAAAATATTTATGTGGATTTATAAATATAAATATTTATATAAAACAAAATAAAAATTATTTTATAAAAAA
>JAJBWD010000436.1:0-4836 GCA_032907345.1 Bacillota bacterium
CCAAGCAATCAAGAAATTATGATAAATATTATGAATTAGAAAATGATTTAGGAAAAGTTGATACTTATTTAAAAAGCAGATTTAATGTTATGGAGGATGAAAAAGTGGAAGATGTTTTTATAGTGGAATGCATAGACAATTCAAATAGTGATTTACTTTTGACAATAGGAAAAAAATATTTAGTTATAAAAGAAAATGATAATTCATATTGGGTAGAAAATGATTTTGGGGAAGAAACTGATTATTCAAAAACATGGTTTAAAAAAGATAAAAAGAATTTTAGAGAAGTTGTCGCAGAAATAAAAGAGGGTGAAAAGTGGAGAACAGAAAATACAATTATATCCATGGAAAATAATAAAATAAGAATTAAAGATAATAATGGAATTAATATGGCATCTTATAGCTTTAGCGAAGATTATAGAGAATTTACAAAAGTAGAACCGCCAAAACCAGTAAGCACCCCCGAAGCATTTAAGGCACTTAATGAAGGGGAAATAATAGAAAGTTTAATTACACATGATAGATATTTAAAAGGTAAAGATACTATTAATATAGAGCAATACAATCATAAGAACGAGGGATTTAGCAAATGCATTAATATATCAACGTTAGAACTTGAAGGATTATGGATAATTGAGAAGGTAGGTAAATAATGAAATGTATTAATTATGATTGCAATGGAAACAATGAAGGTATATGCACCAATATGATAGTGGTATGTGAAAAACAAATAAAGCCAACTCACACCCCAAACTATGCAGAGGAACAATTGGAATATGCAAGAGAAAAGAAAATTAAAGAATTACAAAAAGAAAATGAAAAATTAAAATCTGAACTCAACAATCTAAAATCAAATATGAACTTAATATCAAAAGCCGAAGAAAACAAGCAACTAAAAGAAATAATCAAAAGCTTAACAGAACTTTTATAATGTTAAAAACCATTTAAATAATTCAGATAGTTTTTAATTGCAATATATTATAAATAGAGTTATAATGATTAAGGAATTAGTTTCAACCTTCTTTTCAACCTTGAAGGCGAAATTTGCGGAAGCACTAGTGTACACAGCTAGTGCTTTTTGTTGTTTAAAAATATAAAAATATTTTCAAAAACTATTGACTTTATAATCCATGTGGATTAATATATAAGTATGATAAGTTAATAAATAAATTTTGGAGGTTGAAGAAATATGAAGATTGATTGGAACGAATCATTAAAAATGAGAGAAAACAATATAGCAGAACTGTTGGAAGATACAACAAAATCAATTAATGAGAAAATAGAAACTTTGAAAATATGGTTAAAGGCTTGTAAACGTGGTATGGCTAACGGTACAAAATTAATAGATAACGATTGCGTAGAAGAGTATAGAAGTAATTCAAAACAATATAATTTGTGTGAAAAAGCATTAAAAGAATTAGGTTACATTGTACCAAAAAGAAAATATAGGAGGTTTTATTAATGAAAAAGATAAAAAAGTATTTAGAAGAACATGGATATAAAATTGAATTTGTGGGAACTTATTCACGCAAACAATATAGAAGTAACCATAGTTGTTTGGAAGATAAATACAATATCATTAAAAACGATAATATATTTGAATTAATAGTGAAATTAACAGGCAAAAAGCTTTATATGATGAATGAAGAAAATCAAGGGAAATATAAATTAATTGCTGGTGGAGAAAGCCAAGATTATTTTATAAATATGTTAGAAAACTATAACAAAAATAATAAATAAGTTTGAAAGAGGTTGAAGAAAAATGATTAATGAAGATTTAGCAAGAAGAAATAAGGAAAACTACAGTTTTTCAGAGTACGAACAAGGTTCAGCAACAGCAGAATATAATCAAAGGGTTGCAGAAATAGCAGAACAAATCGAAAAGGCAAAAGCGAGGGTATCAGACGAAGGAAAAACTAAACTAGACAACTTATTAAACTGGTTTAAATCAGCTTATATGAACTGGATTAATAAACATAATGCTAATGGTACTGGACATGTTAGCTGGATGGTAAGTGGACCAGCAAATTATAATATGAAAAAACATGAACAATGGATGAATAAAGAAGGAAAGCTATGGAATGAGTACGATGATATAAACAATATAGAAGCTAAAATAAGCAGTATTATCAATTCAGACAAAATTATACGTACTGACGATAAAAACGCCTTAGAAAAGCTAAGAGACAAGTTAAAAGCAGCACAGGAAGAACACCAACAATATAAAGATTATAATATTAAGGCTAAAAAAGAAGGAACAGACCGCTATCCAAGTTATGTATTAACTAATAGTAACGCAAGGATAAGACAAATTAAAAAGAGAATCGAGCAGCTTGAAAAACTAGAACAGCAAAAAGAGGTAGCAAAAGTTGAAGGAAACAAAGAAATTGATATAAATGGAATTAAAATAGTGGATAATTTAGAAGCTAACAGGGTACAAATAATATTTGGATTTAAGCCCGACAAGGAAATAAGGGATAAATTGAAAAGATTCAGTTTCCGCTGGTCACCCAAAAATGAAGTATGGCAGCATTACAGAGGTTATAACGCTTTAGAAATAGCAAAAGAGATAGTAAATAACATTGAGGTGAAATAATGATAATGAATTTAGATTTATATAAAATAATAAAAGCAACAAATGAGAAAAAACAGAAAATGCCACGTATTAGAAAAGACTATGAAAAATATAAACATGACTTTATTAACAATGGTGGTTTGGAACAGAATATAAAGCTATTAAGCTATGAAGAATACAAAGAAGCTAACGAAAAGGATTGTTAAACATCAACTAAATGTACTAGAATAGAGGGGTTATAAAAAATCTCTCTATTTTTTAAACTTTTTTTCAAAAAACCTATTGCAATATTAATCCACATGGATTATAATAAATTCATAGGTTGAAAGAAAAAAGGAAGGTTGATGGAAAATGAAAAAATATTTTGTTAATGTAGAAACAATGGAAGACTTAAAGAAAGCTTACAGAAAGTTAGTTTTAGAATTGCATCCCGATAGGAATAACGGTCAAGATGCAGCTTTTAAAGAAATGGTTAACGAATACGATGTGTTATTCAAAGAACTTCAAGGAAAAACAACTAACGCAGCAGAACAAGCCGAAGATATAAACCAATACAAGGATATAATTAATAGTTTAATGGCTTATGAAGGACTAGAAATTGATATAGTAGGAACTTGGATATGGGTTGGGGGTAATACTAAACCAGTTTCAGAAATATTCAAGGAGTTAGGTTTTTATTGGGCCAAAAAGAAAGTAAAATGGTATTATAGACCAGCAGAACAAAAGTGCAGCAGAAAGTCAAATATGACTTACGAAGAAATCAAAAGTAAATACGGTTGTCAAAGTATTAAATCTAAAGGGGCAGCATGTATAGCTTAATATAAAAAAAGGTTTGGCGGTAATCCTTAAAACCGCTTATGCTTAATAATAAGGTTGAAGGGACTTGATATTATGGAAAATAAAATAAAGGCTATTAAATTTTATGCTAAAGGGTATGGAAGATTTACAAAGTGGAAAGAAGTAAGCAAAGAGAAATTTTTAAAAGAATTAGAAAAAGATGGACTTTGCAGCATAACATCAGACCAAAATAGAACCTTTATGGTGCATCAAGGGAATAAAAATAAATTTGAATTTTAAAATAATAATTAAGGGGTGTATGTAAAATGAATAAATTAGAATTAATCAGCAGCTTACAACGTGGGGATATAGTTAATATAAAATGTGGCAACGATTGGAACACAACAGCAACAGTAATGAATATATTTGATTTAGTAATTGAGTTTAAGGATTCAAGTGGATTATTTGATTTTACTAAAAAGTATTTATTAAATAGTAATTTGGAACTTGAAAAAATAGAGTGCTAGGAGGGTTTAAGATGATTAAGTTTGTTAAAGAATATAAAAGCGGTTGCAGCAGATTTGAAATAACTACAATAGAAGGAACAAAAGCAGTACATGAGTTTTTATTTAATGATAACAAGGCGGTTTGGAAAACATATGAAGCTAATATTGTAAAAGACTATAAGTGGTCAAATAGTGAAAGCTATATTAAGCATCTTAAGAATTTAGGATTTAAGGAACTAAAAGAGTATACGGATAATTTAATTTGGGTTAATCCAAATACAGGTAAAGAGTTTAAACAATATGAATTTTAATTAAACAATAAGGGTTGTTGTATAACTTGCAACAACTCAAAATGTAGGAGGTTTTAAAATGGAAAAGATAAAAGTGCTAAATGAAAGTGAAATTAAAAGGATTAGAAAAGCAGCAGATAAAGGGAGAGCGTTAAAAAACATATTAGGTATAAAAGGGTATACTTTAGGAGATACTGCAACATTAATTGATAATTCTGAAATGTTTGGATTGTACAAAAATGAGTGGAAAGGTGATATTTTTTATTATTTAGTTATGGATATAATGAATGAAAAATTAGCTTATTGTTATTCATTATATCCAACAGTATATTAAGGAGGTTTTTACTATGAAACTTGAAGATATTAAAACACTTAAGGAAGTAGCGGAAGAACATGGAATTATTAAGAGGTCACTAATGAATAGATTTAGAGTATTAGTAGCTAAGAATGAGATAGAGGAGTCTAAGGACTACAGGAAGACAGGCAGCAGTATCTTATTAACACCTAAAGCGGTTGAAAAGTTGGTTAATAAGAAAAAATAATGCGCAATATGTTAAAAGTGCGAATTAAGGAAGGGTGAAATAAATGTTTAATATAAAAGAATACATTGGAAAAGATGGAATCGGAGTAATGGAAGTTTGGGTATCTTATGCTTTAGATAAACACGAACTTGTTTGCGGAGAATCAA
>JAJBWD010000437.1:0-4254 GCA_032907345.1 Bacillota bacterium
ACCGTTGTTGGCGCATTGACAGCATCCTTTGTAAGCTGCTCACTGCCTATAAAAATAGTCAGAGATGTATTTGACGCTACTAAGAATACCGTATTAAAAGGTCAGGTCATCTTTGATGCAGACAAAATGGTTAATTCAATATTCCCTAAGCTGTTACCATTATTATTAACAATAGCTGTATACTATTTATATTCAAAGAAAAAATGGTCTCCGCTTAAATTAATGGGACTGATTCTGGTTCTTGCATGTGCACTTACAGCTATAGGATATTTAACAGGATTTTATGTATAACTTCAATAAAATCTTACAATAATATATAATAATACAGAGACCTTAATATTGAATGTATTAAGGTCTCTGCTAAAAAGGAGACTTTAAATGATAAGAGTTGTAGTAATGGGCCATGGCGGATATGCAGAAGGAGTAAGACAAAACTTAGAGATGATTGTCGGACCATCTCAGCACATGTATTTTGTTGATTTAACTAAGGAAGATGATTTAGCTGCTTTTGAAAATAAAGTAGATAATATATTGAAAGGCTTTAATCAGGATGATCAGGTGTTATTTGCCTGTGATTTATTAGGCGCATCACCATTTCGCGTGGCTGCAATGCTTTGCGCAGCTCATACCGGTAAATATGTAACTTTAGCAGGGCTGAATCCGGCAGCACTTTTAGAGCTTAGCATGGAAAGTGATTTATCTTTGGAGGAACAGGCAGGCCGTGCTGTTGAAACTACAAAGACATCCGTTACAAGATTTCCTGAATAGGTAATGATATGAATAGATTTTTATATTTTGCAGTTTTATTAATGGTTGTATATGCTGGCATCTTCTTATTGAATAAGCTTAGACAGAAAACAACCAATGAATTAGAAAAGATATTATATATTCAAAATAAACCAAAGTTATATTTAAAGTTACTTAAAAATCCAAAATTGAAGATATTATATAAAAAAAGTGTTTTGCTGCAATTTGAGCTGAATGCATATCTTTTATTGGGTGATGATACTCAAACTGAAAATATCATAAAATTATTAGATGGAATGATAATGACAAAAGGTGAAAGTTTAGAATATAATCAGAAAAAATTATCTTATTATTGTATGCTGGGTAAAAAAGATAAAGCGGAGGATGCATTAAATAAGATAGAAAGCATTCTTTCTAAAGCTAAGGGAGATAAAGCTGAATCCATACGCAAAGAAAGTAAATTAATTTTTGACATTTACATCAGGCATGATACAAAATTAATCAAGGAGCTGGAACAAATCCAAGTAAATCAGCAGGGGACAATTCGCGGAATAACCCTATACAGGCTTGCAAAATTATGTTATTTCGATAAGAATTATAAGAAAGCAGAAGCTTACTTGCTTCAAGGGAAAGAGTTGTTAAAAAATACGGTTTGGTTTGATACCGTGGAAGCAGCACTTAAGGATATGGATACATTGAACAAGTAATTGTGACTTGGTGAAAAGTGAAAATTAAATAAGAATTACTATGGAGCAGAGTAAATTACCGGGCTCCATTTTATTTTGCACAGCCAGGAGTTGACTTTCAGACATCTCCTGGCACTATAATAAGCCTTTTTTATTTTAGTTACTTTTTTGTGAGTTGCTGATTTTATTTTCTGTAAAGTAATCATCAATTATCTTTTCAGCTAATCTCTTGTTTGCGTCAGCCTGGGCAATAAGAGTAATAACTGTTAAAAATAATTTTGCAATGTCTTTATTTTTACTATCATCTATTGAAGATATTTTTTCTTCAATAGATTTTATTTTATCATTACAGAGATCACAGTAATTATCTGTTTCTATATTTTTCATTTCTAAAAATACAGAATATATATCCTCAATTGGAATTACATCATCTTCATTTGTAGTCATGTCATTTAGGATAGGCTTTAATAATGCACGTATATCATTTATAGATAATATCTGTTTTAAGTGATATATCAGAATTAAAAGTATTATATGCTGCTTATTGTATTTTTTCTTGTTTTCAGGGGGCATCAACAAGCCATCTTTCGTATAACTATTTATCATTGTCCTGGTTAAAATCTTATCATCTTCATTCCTTTTTAGATCTTTTAAATTTTCTTGAATAAAGTCTGTCAGCTGTTCCATATATAAATTCATATTTGGTATGTCAGAAACATTGATATCACTTTTTAAATTAAGAGACTCAATCAGTTTTTTAATATCAATTTCCATATAAATCACCTCATCATTATTATATAGAAATTAATTCTACATTTCAAGTAAAATATATACATATAATGTGTAAATAGTAGTAAATATAAGAAAATACAAGGAAAATGAATATAATTTAAAAAATCAATTTCTATAAGATGTAGAAACTAAATCTACGTGTTGAGTAAATAAATACTATATTGTATTATAATTACATCAGCAAGGAGATAAATTAAATATAAAAAATTATAGGAGGATAAATAAAAATGAGTTTTTGGAGTGGATTAGGGAAAGTAGCATTGGGAGTTGGATGCATTGCATGCGCACCTTTAGCAGTAGGAGCTGCAATAACAACGGCAGCAACAGTAGGTGCTGTAGGAATTGTAGGTGGTATAGCAACAGAAGCAACAGTAATAAGTGCTGGGATGACAGCTGCAAGTGTAGCTGAAGGATCAGCAGTTGCAATAGGATCAGGTATAGCTTCAAAAGGTATTTACGAGTCAATTAATTCATAGAATGAAGGGGGAAATGAAAATGAGTTTAGTAAATGTTTTAGAGAAAACCGTTATTGGAATGACCGCAACTGCTGCTATAATAACTGCATTACCAGTTTTAGGCGAAGTTGGAGCAATTTCAGCGGCAGGCAGTGTAGTTTCAGTTGCATTATCTGCTGGTTCAGCTCTTTACGATGAGATTAAAAGTAATAAATAATTAAAATTTAGGGGAATATCAAAATGAAATTATTAAATGTTTTAGAGAAAACCGTTATTGGAATGGCCGCAACTACTACTATAATAACTGCATTACCAGTTCTAGGCGAAGTTGGAGTAATTTCAGCAGCTGGCAAAGTAGTTTCAGTTACATTATCTGCTTTTTCAGCTCTTCACGATGAAATGAAGAACAATAAATAATTGAAAATATAAGGAGAAATGAAAATGAGATTAGTAAATGTTTTAGAGAATATCGTTATTGGAATGAAAGCAATTGTTTATGTAATAACTGGGACTCCAGTTGTGGTAACGTCAGGGGGAGCATTTCCAACAATTGGCAAAAAAGTTTTAGTTACAACTCTTTATGATGAAATCAAAAGTAATAAATCGAAATAAATTCATTATCAATTATTTATACTGTTATAGTACATATGGTTGGTTATTATGAAAGGGGGAATATAAATGCCAAGTCCAAAAGATACACATGGACCTATAGTTAAGACTGGTCCAACAGCAGGGCAGAACAGGTCTAGAAATGCAGATGGAAGATTCAGAGCGAAAAGAAGCGATGCCGGGCAATCACGTCCTAAATCCACAGATAAAAAATAGTTATAAAAAACAAATGTATGATTATAGTTAATTCCTACATTTGTTTTTTTATATCAGATTTGAGGTAATAAGGGTATAATTAATATAAGCAATTGATTAGCCATCGTAAAAAAATACGGAGTATATAAAATTCTAGGAGATAGAGGTATGACAGAATTCTGGGAATCAAGTTTTATAAAAAATCAAATGATGTGGGGATTTGAGCCTTCAGACTCAGCAATCTTAACAAAAGACTTTTTTCTTGAAAAGAAAGTTAATGATATATTGATACCAGGTATTGGATATGGTAGAAACGCAAAGGTTTTTATTGACAATGGAATAAATGTAACAGGTATTGAGATTTCAAAAACAGCCATTGATTTGGCGAGACAAAATGGGCTTAATATTCCTATTTTTCATGGCTCAGTAACTTATATGCCTTTTGATAACAAACTTTATGACGGTATATTTTGTTATGCACTTATTCACTTATTGAATAATCATGAGAGATATAACGCCGTTGGTATCGGGATACTTCTCAAGGTCATACTCGATGGCCAGCGCCACGGTGCTGCTCAGCGCACCGTCGCCGTCCAGGTCGAAGCCTACAGCAGATTCCTCAACGGTCAGTCCCTGATTATTGATGTAGTCCATGTAGGCCTGGGACAGGATGGAAGCCAGCGTTGCCTGGAAGTCCGTATTGTAGTTAAAATCAGGATTCAGCGTGTATTCCATGGCCATCGCCATGTCGGCCTCATACAGCGACGTGA
>JAJBWD010000438.1:0-6058 GCA_032907345.1 Bacillota bacterium
ATTACATATAAAAATTTTCCGCAATTGATTTTGATAATATCGAACATATTGCAATCCGGATATTTACCGCTTAAGTTCAGTATTGCCCTGACTAAAGGTATGGTCAGAAGGATACCTACAGCTATTGCAACCCATCCGCTTCTTCCTGCCAGATAAACAGCCCAGATAAAATTAAATGCCATATTACTGCATCCGCTGGCAAATATAAGAAAAATAATTTGTTCTCTTGTGAATTTATCATATCTCACAGAAGTCACCTTCTCTTATAAAAAAGTTTCCATTGTTATTTTTTGTCATCAGATTTATTACCGCTTTGTTTTGCAATAAGTGTAAACTTACTTTTCAGCATTTTAAGAGGGGCTCTGATAAAGGTATCTTTCCATCCCTGAAATTCAACTGGTATAACAGGATACAGATAGGGAACTCCAAAAGATTCCTGGATGGACATCCTCCATAATATAATAAAACAGCCATTAAAAAATCCAAATATGCCTAAAAATCCTGATAAAATTATTAAGAAATAGTTAATTATTCTTGTAGTATTTACTAATTTGGGCGATGCAATAGCAAAGGTAGCTATTGCAGAGATTGCCACCACTATAATTAGAGATACACTTACATAACCTGCTGCTACAGCTGACTGACCAATTATAACCGCACCTAAAGTTCCGATAAAGTAACCTACCATTCCAGGCATACGTGTTCCGGCTTCACGAATTATATCAATTATAATTGTCATGGCAATCAGCTCTATAATTGAAGGAAATGGAACTCCTTCTCTGCCCTGGGAAATATTCAAGGCAAGAGAGGGCGGAACAATAGTATGATTATAAGTGACAAAGGCGAGGTAAAGAGGGGATATTATAACAGATACAATAAAGGCTAAAATTCTGGTAATTCTTAAAAAAGAACCAGCAAAAGGTATCTGAGAGTAATCATCCATAGATTTAAAGTTATCCCAAAAAGTCATTGGTACTACCAATGCAAAAGGACTATTATTACAAAGTATTGCAATATGTCCGCTGGATAATGCTCTGGAAACTATGTCCGGACGCTCTGTCAGTCTATATGAGGGAAATATGCCTGCAGGCTTATCTTGTATTAGTTCAGCTAAATTGCCGGCACTGTCTACTATATCTGTATCCACATCTTTAATGCGTCTTCTTACTTCTTCTATAATATCATCCTTAGCTAACCCTTGAACCCACAGCAGCTTTGAATTAGTGCAGGATAATTTTCCTAAAGTATGAGTTTCAAATTTAAGTTCAGCTACAGGGAGTCTCCTGATAATCATGCTCATATTAGTTTCTATATCTTCTACAAAAGCTTCTTTAGCACTGAAAATAGTCGTTTCATTTTCAGGCTTTTCTATAGATCTCTTTTCCGCTTTTGGGGCCTGAACTATAAGGATACTGCTGCTGCCCTCAAAAAAAACCAGGGTGTTTCCTTTTAATAATTCAGCTAAAGTTTCTTCCTTTTGATTTATTATTTTAGTATTTATTGATGAGATAAACATTGTCTGTGACAATACACTTATGTCTATATTCTCCATATTATATTTTAATGTCCCGCTTAATAAGGGCGCAATAACCTGGTTACTTATAAACTCTTTATTACAGAGACTTGTTATATATAATATGCCAATTTCTATCTGGCCTCCAAAGGCTTTAAATTTACCTTCACCAAGACCGATGCTGTCTCCTAACTGCTTTTTAATAAAAGATAAATTTTCATCAACTGTATTAAAGATTTTAACCTGCGGAGATGAATTGAAATTATTTATATTTGAAACATCTATATTTTTTTTCTGCTTCATATTTATCACATTTCCTTATAAAATTATTAAATTTTATAATTATTGTATATAGTAATGTGTATTTTAAATATTTTTTATTCACTTCAGGTTTTCATATATATCATACAAAACAGATGCTTTATTTTCCCTGTTTCATATCCAGGATGTCTTATGATGATGTGACTTATACCGGATGCATTATAATAAATGGCAGCATAACGACTTAATAAAATTACTTTATAAAGTAACTTGAAAAACTCAAAGTTTAATGATAACATTGATATTAGAAGGATAAAGACTTATTGTAAGAAATTAAAAAATTAAATAAAAATAATAAATAAAGCCAGCACAAGGAGGAGAGTGTTTATGAATTTCTTAGGAATAGATCTGGGAACTTCCTCGGTTAAAATTATCATTATGAATGATAATGGCGAAGTTTCCGCAAACGTTTCCAAAAGCTACCCGATTAGCTATCCAAAGGTTGGATGGGCTGAACAAAACCCTGAAGATTGGTGGAACAGCACTAAAGAAGGAATAAAAGAATTATTAAGCAGGAGCAGTATAAAAGCTGAAGATATCAGCGCTGTAGGCATTAGCGGACAGATGCATGGATTGGTTATGCTGGATGAAAATAATGATGTTTTAATGCCTGCTATTTTGTGGTGTGATCAAAGAACACAAAAGCAATGCGATTATTTAAACAATGAATTTGGACAAGATAAACTGTCAAAGTATACTGGCAACAAAGCATTAACAGGGTTTACAATTCCTAAAGTATTATGGGTAAAAGAAAATAAACCTGAAATTTATAGCAGGATAGCTCATATAATGCTTCCAAAAGATTATATAAACTTTAAACTCACCGGTAATTTTGCTTCAGATGTATCTGATGCTTCTGGAACATTAATGTTTGATGTAAAAAATAGAAGATGGTCCAAAGAAATGGTTGAATTGCTGGAACTGGATGAAAAAGTTTTACCGAAGGTTTATGAATCCTGGGAAGTGATAGGAAACATTTCAGAAAAAGTATCCGGGGAAACTGGGCTGAGTACATCAACAGCAGTGGCAGCAGGTGCCGGAGATCAGGCTGCAGGTGCAGTAGGGACCGGTACTACAGATACCGGAGTATTATCTGTGGCAATGGGAACTTCAGGTGTCGTTTTTGCCTGTGACGAAAAATTTTCTGTAGACAAAGAAAATAAACTGCACTCCTTCTGTCATGCAAATGGAAAGTGGCATCAAATGGGAGTTATGTTATCAGCAGCATCCTGCCTGCAGTGGTGGGCTGAAACAGTTAATTCGGACATTCCAAATGTTTATGAAAAATTATTTTCTGAAGCAGCTGAAACACCTGCAGGAAGCAACAGATTATTCTTTTTGCCATATCTTATGGGAGAAAGAACACCTCATAGTGATGCAAATGCCAAGGGATGCTTTATAGGATTAAATATAACTCATAAAAGAGGAGACATGACTAGAGCAATTCTAGAAGGGGTTTGCTTTGGCCTTAGAGATTCCCTGGAAATATTAAAAAGCTTAAATGTTGAAGTTAAAGAAGTAAGAGTCAGCGGGGGAGGCTCCAGAACCAGATTGTGGAGGCAAATACTTGCAGATGTATTTAATTTAAAGGTCTGTGTCATAAATGCAACTGAAGGCCCGGCTTATGGTGCTGCAATACTGGCGTCAGTAGGCTGTGGTTTATATCCATCTGTAGATGATGCATGTAAAGCCTTAATAAAAATAACGGATACAGCTGAGCCAATAGCAGAGAATGTTGAAAAATATAATAAGGCGTATAAAGTATATTCATCGCTGTATTATTGCTTAAAAGATAAATTCCAGGAAATAAGTAATTTATAAAAACATAAAAGGAAGGATGAGTATTATGATTATAAAAAGCGTTTTTGATAAAGAATTTAAAAAATATGGCCGTGTGTTAAAGAATTATGATTGTTCTGAAATAATTGAAAAAATGAAAAGCACTCCATTACCAGAGGATGTAATATATGAACCATCTGTTAAAGAGCTTGAGGAATTAAAAATTGCCGAAGATTTAAAGAATAGAGAATATGGACAACTCCCAATTCAAATAGGCTATTGTAATGGTAATAATTACTTGTTAAATGCAGTTGAATATCATCGTTCATCAGAAATAAATATAGCAGCTAAAGACCTTATACTGCTTTTAGGATGTCAGCAGGATATTGAAGATGATTATTCATATGACACTTCAAAAATCGAAGCTTTCAGTGTCCCAGCCGGAACCATTATAGAGGTTTATGCAACTACTCTTCATTATGCACCCTGTAATGCAGATAATAATGGATTTAAATGTGTTGTTGTATTACCAAAAGATACAAATTTGCCGCTGGAAAGCAGTATTGAAAAAATTGGCGAAGATGCACTGCTGTTTGCTAAAAACAAATGGCTTATCGGACATAAAGACACTGACTTAGGGAAGCAGGGGGCATTTATTGGCCTGGTTGGAGAAAATATATCATTAAAATAAGTAAAATAAAAAATTTATATAAATGGAGGAATTAAAAATGAATAATACACCACAAGTTAAACTGGGAATTGTTGCTGTAAGCAGAGACTGCTTCCCTATGGAGTTATCAGTTAACCGCAGGAAGGCTATAGTTAAGGCTTTCAAAGGTAAATATGGAGATATATATGAATGCAGTACAGCTGTTGAAAACGAAATGGATATGGAAAAAGCTTTAGCAGAAGTTAAAGAAGCCGGTGTTAATGCATTGGTAGTCTTCCTTGGAAATTTTGGACCTGAGACCCCTGAAACTTTACTTGCTAAAAAATTTGATGGCCCTGTAATGTTTGCTGCAGCTGCAGAAGAAACAGGAGATAATTTAATAAACGGCCGTGGAGATGCTTACTGTGGAATGCTTAATGCCAGCTATAATTTAGCTCTTCGCAGCATAAAGGCATATATTCCTGAATATCCTGTGGGTACAGCCACAGAAGTTGCTGAAATGATATCAGAATTTGTACCGGTTGCCTCTGCATTACTGGGATTGAAAAATTTGAAGATTATTTCTTTTGGACCACGTCCGCAGGACTTCTTAGCTTGTAACGCACCAATTAAACAACTGTATAACCTGGGTGTTGAAATAGAAGAAAACTCAGAGCTTGATTTATTTGCAGCCTTTAACGCACATGCTGATGACCCGAGAATCCCGGAAGTAATAGCTAGTATGGAAAAAGAATTAGGCGAAGGAAATAAGATGCCGGGTATCCTGCCTAAGCTGGCTCAATATGAAATTACGCTGTTAGACTGGATGAAAGAGCATAAAGGTTCAAGGGAATACGTTGTATTTGCTAATAAATGCTGGCCAGCTTTCCAGACACAATTTGGATTTGTACCTTGTTACGTAAACAGCCGTTTAACAGCTATGGGAATACCTGTATCCTGTGAAGTAGATATTTATGGTGCTTTAAGTGAATATATCGGAACTTGTGTAAGCCAGGATGTTGTAACTTTACTGGATATTAATAATTCAGTTCCGGCTGATATGTACGAATCAGAAATTAAAGAAAAATATGATTATACTTTAAAGGATACCTTCATGGGCTTCCACTGCGGCAATACAGCTGCCTGCAAATTAAGAAAGGGTACCATGAAAAATCAGATGATTATGGCAAGAGCATTAGAGCCTAACCAGGAACCAAACATAACCAGAGGAACTCTTGAGGGAGACATTATTCCGGGAGATATTACATTCTTCCGTCTGCAGAGCAATGCTGATGCAGAGCTGACAGCATATGTTGCTGAAGGAGAAGTTTTACCGGTTGCAACCAGGTCATTCGGAGCTATAGGTATTTTTGCAATTCCTGAAATGGCAAGATTCTATCGTAATGTATTAATAGAAAACAGATTCCCGCATCATGGAGCAGTTGCATTTGGACACTATGGAAAAGCAATTTACAGCTTGTTCAAATATCTGGGTGTTAAAAAAGTAGGATTTAACCAGCCAAAGGGAATGCTTTATAAAACAGAGAACCCTTTTAAATAAAAAATAACATGCAAATAAGGCTTTTTTGAATATAGAAAGGCCTTATTTTTTTACAATTGATTATCAGACTGGCTGTTCAGATCTAATAAGGAAACTTGTCCACTTTTGGAGAACCTGATGATCTTTGGAGTAATATCATTGTAAGCTGTTTCATTATTTATATTTATATCATTTTCTAAAATTTTGCCGCTTGAAAATAATGTATACAGCCTAACCTTAAAGAATTTTTTGTATC
>JAJBWD010000439.1:0-6479 GCA_032907345.1 Bacillota bacterium
TAAATAGGGTAGGAAATATCCAAATTAACGTCTGTGGACATAGTAGGTAGCGAGGTGGATGATGCAGAAAAATGATAGAGTAATCTTAAAGCACGTGACTTTAGTCATGTGAGGTTCACAATAAATAATTAATAAAATCATGGTTTTAAAAGGGATGATATTATGGATTTTAAAGAATTTTTATGGAATATAGCCGCAATATTTGTAATCATAATAAGTTTAATATTTTTTGTAATTATTGTAAAATTATTAAATATTATATAAAATGATAAAATTAATATAAATAAGGAGATGATATTATGGATTTTAAAAACCAAAAATAGAAGCCAACTTTTTTGTTGATCAAGATTTAAGAGAGGATGAAGAAGAAATAAGTGGATTATTTTATAAAAATAAACAAGAAGGAGAAAGTTCTGGATTATTCCCAAATGAGGAATATATGCGTGATTAAAATAAGATTTTTAAATGGAGATGATTAGAATGATTGAGTGTTGTGAGGGAAGTGGATATTTTGAACCATCTTGGGTAATTTCTAAACAACAATTTTTAGATTTAGATATAAAAAATTTTGTTCCAATACATAAATTATCTTTAACTGAAATACTAGTACTTCCATTAGGTAGTATTGTATATGCAAAATATACAGAAAATGCTATATCTCCAGAAGATATATTGGTAATAAAGGGTTGTCATAAATTTTTCTATTATAGAGATTTTGATCCTCCAACTTGTTATACTAATTTCGATGGATATTGGGGAGGACTCCATAACTTAAAAGAATATGATTATTATTTAACTAAAAGAAAAATAAAGGGGTTGATTTAATGAATATAGAAGTGGAAAAATGGATTATAAATAATGATAATAGTGATGATGATTGTTCTTATCATATAGTGAATATTAGTAAATGTTGTGATAAAATAATTAATAGTAAAAATATAGAATTAAATTCGGAATTTGATAATGATGGATTGGATAGTTATACATTTAAATTTGTTAGAACAGAGAATATAGAATATGATGTATTTGAAAGTTATTATGAAACAATTAAATTTTGCCCATTTTGTGGGAAGAAAATAAATATCAATGTAATAAATATTGTGAATAAAACTAAAGAATATAATTATTTAATGAATCAAAGAAAAATGTTTTGGGACAAATTAAATAATACAGACAGCAAAAAAGAAACTGAATTATTACAGATTCAAGTAACTAAATTAGATAATGACATTAACAAAATATTATCTGATGATAATTTAAAAATTTTATTAAAGAAAGGATTGATTTAATGAACGTGATATTTAAAAGAACTAAAGGAACATGGAGAGAGATTGCCGATGCTGCACGAACAACTATACATATGAGAGAGGGGACAAAAGAGCCTTCTTCACTATGGAAAAGGCGTATGTTGTTATGTGAACATTCTCCAATACGACAACTAATATTAAAATGGAAATGGGAAAATCTTAAATCATGGATTTCAGTTCATTTGGTTCGTCATAAATTTGGAATAGAACATTTTGTATCTACTCAAAGAACTGATAGGACTGGTATCGATAGAAATAAATTACCTCAAGATTCTTTAGTTACACATGAAGCAGAAGCTAATACACAAGCTATAATTAATATTAGTAGGAAGAGATTATGTAATTCTGCAAGTCCTGAAACCAGAGAGGCGTGGCAAGCATTTTTAAATAGTTTTAAAGATAAAGAACCAGAATTATATAGATGTTGTGTTAGAGATTGTATATATCGTGGATATTGTTATGAATTTAAATCTTGTGGATATCACAAAACAGAAAAATTCAAAAAAGAGCTACAGAAATATAGAGAAGGGATAAATGAATAATGAGTATATATGTAACTGGTGATATACATGGCAACATAGATATTTCAAAATTAAACACTAAATATTTCTCTGATCAAAAAAAATTAACTAAAAAAGATTATTTAATTATTTGTGGGGACTTTGGATTAATATGGAATAATTCAAAAGAAGAAATATATTGGAGAAAGTGGCTTAATAATAAAAATTTCACAGTTCTTTTTTGTGATGGAAATCATGAGAATCATATATTGTTGAATGAATATCCAGTAGAGAAATGGCATGGTGGTAAAATACATAGAATAGAGGATAGTGTTATTCATCTTATGAGAGGTCAGGTATTTAATATAGATGGATATAAATTTTTTGTTATGGGTGGTGCTGCTTCAACAGACAAGGCATATAGGGAAGAGGGGATTTCATGGTGGAAGGAAGAAATGCCCTCAATTATGGAAATGAATGAAGGATTAGATAATTTAAAAAATAATAATAATAAAGTAGATTATATTATTAGTCATACTTGTAGTTCTGATACTTTAAGAATTATAAGTAACCTATGGGGTTTTACTCCTAAACCAAAAGATGAGTTAAATAAGTTCTTTGATATTATTGAAGATGAGGTAAAATATAAATGTTGGTATTTTGGTCATTTTCATGAAGATTTAAAGATTAAGGATAATCAAACGTTGCTATATCAAAAGGTTAGAAAAATTATATAGATAAAGGAGGCTCAAGATGTATTTTAATTATATAAAACTATTATATTTGTTAATACAATTATTATGGATGTATGCATTTTTTACTATATTTGATATATGTATATTTTATTTATTACAATTACATAAATCACAATATAAATATGTTTGTAAATATACTTTTATACCAATATTTAATATGTGTATTGGATTTTATATCTATTTTAAATTTATTCAAGTATTAATAAAAAATATTTTAAAAGGAGAGATAAATAAAAAATGAGTATATCAAGACAATATTTAATAAAACAAATAAGTAGAGCTGAAATCTTAGATAGTGATTATATAGAAAAACATCTGAAAGACATAAGTAATAAAGAATTTGATGAGTATTGGTGGAGATGGCATTATCAAGGACATTATGATGTATTGGAACATATGAGGAGAATTATAATAAGTAATAATTATACTAAAAACATATTATTAAAAGAATTAAAAAGAAAAGATAAATTATATTGTCATTTTTGTGGTAGTATAGACAATAGATATCCTAGTATGGGATCTGTGCAAGAGATGAATAAAGAAGATAAGAGAGCATATGCATACTATGATGGTTGTAGTTGTGAGTGTTATAATTTTACAGAATTAATAAAAGGTAATAGATATTATAACAAAATTAATAAATAGTATTGACAAACAAAACTTTTTATAGTAATATAATATTTGTAATAAAGGTAAGGAAACAGAGTTCACACTGGAATTAATGATATATTTGTTAAATCACTAAAAAAGAGCATTTTAATAAAATTAATAAAAACGCTTGACAAAAGAAAATTTATATATTATACTAAATACATAAAATAAATAATACTTAAAAGGAGATAGATGTATATGAATAAAATTGTTAGACGTGGTGATATTTATAATGTTGATTTAAGTCCAGTTGTAGGATCTGAACAAGGAGGAGAACGTCCAATAGTTGTTATTCAAAATGATGTTGGTAATAAATATAGTCCTACAATTATAGTTGCAGCTTTTACAAGTAAAATTACTAAAGCAAAATTACCTACACATATAGAAGTTTCTGCACATCAATATGGATTAAGAAGAGATTCTGTATTATTATGTGAACAGATTAGAACATTAGATAAAAGAAGACTTGGTGAAAAAATAGGAACTTGTGATGAATACATGATGAACCGCATTGATAATGCTTTACTTATATCTATGGGGATACCTGTAAAAACTGCTAAAGCTAATACATCAAAACAGCAACAATGTAGATTGGTAAGTGCATAATGAATATAATATAGATGAGATGGATCAAATTAATAATATTAATAATATGACCATCTCACATAAGATAAAAAAGCGAGTTACTTTATCTATTTATAAATGATTATAAAATAAATGCGTGTAAGTATTTCTAAGTAGATAATGAGAACATTTTATGGATATTTATTATATTTTGTGTTATAATAAAGATAAAATAAAACTAATAGGGAGGAAATAATATGAAAGTAGCTAGAATTGCATTAGAAGATATATTAAATGAATTATTAAATAAATATTCGTTAAACAATAATATAAGTAAGACAGCTCAGAGTTATTATATAAATAAAAACTTATCACCATCTAAAATAATGAAGATTTTAAACAAAGAAGATCCTTTGACAATGGTAAATGAAAGAGAACTATATTATTTATGTAGGATATTAGCTACATCAATAAATTCTAATAATCAACCAGTGTTAACAGAAGATGAATTAAGCAGAGTAAATGTAGAGAAATATTTTAATCCAAAAGAAATTCAATTATCTGATAATTTTAAAGGTAATCCAGAAAATAGGAATAAAAGTATATTCACAATAAAAGATGTAAAAAGAATTAATAATAAAGTTTTTATGGCAATAATGACATATAATGATATCATTGATTTTATGGATGATGGATGGATAACTTATAATTATGAAACACAAAGAGAAGCTACAATAAGTACAAAGAGAAGAAAAAATGGTATATCTATTATAAAAAAACCTACAATTAATCAAGAAGCTATAGCAGAAATAGAAGAGTTAATAAAATTGAATAAATTTACACCAAATTTAATCACTTTTAATATAACAGATTATTCAGGTATAGGTACAGAAGGCAAAGGGTTTTCTGTTAATGGTAGTAATTTAGTCATTGAAAGAGGTACAGAAATCGCTATAATAGATGGATTTCATAGAATTATTGCAACTGCAAGAGCAAAAGAACATGCAATAGATCCAGATGCTATAAATGGTTTATGGTATGTTAATATATTAAATTTTACTATAGATGATGCCCAAGATTATATTTTTAGAGAAGATAAACATACCCCAATTGATAAGAAACATACTGCAACTTATAATAAAAATGATGCAGCAATGGATGTTACAACCAAGTTAAATACAGATGGCGGATTAAAAACTAATGCTATGTTTGGTAGGGTAACTACCAATATGACAGAAATTAAATATGGAGATAAATATACTACATTTGATATAATGGCAAACTCAATAAGAAATTCTTTTGATTTGAAAAAGCCTATGGATATTGCATTTGCATCTGATATATTAAAAGAAGGATTTAATTATATTATTGGATTGCAACAAGAAAATTTTGACAGTAGAAATAATAGCATAGATTTGTCTACGCATTATAATATGTTCGCTTTTTATGTAGTTTTAATTGCTAATCTAAAGAATGAATCAAATCTAATGCAATCAATTAAATATATATTAAATTTGGTTGATTTTAGCATGGAAAATGAATTTTGGAAAGAACTGGGGCTGCTGAATTTAAAAGTCAATAAATCAACTATAAATAAAATACAAAAATATTGTAAAAAATTACTAGTAGATTTAGAAGTGGAGGCATAATTGATGGAACAAGAAAAGGACTTTTTTATAAATGAAGAATTAAAAAATAGATTTTTAAATCAATATTTTGGTACAACAAAAGAAAATTATCATCATATACTAAAAAAAGTATCTACGTTATTTGAAAAAAGATATAAAAGGGATATTTACACTTCTAATAGTCATGATGCAAATGACATCATAAGAATGATTAATAATAAAACTGCAAATTCTGCGAATGCTTACAGAGCAGTTTTATCAAGTTATGTTGATTTCTGTATTGGAGAAGGATATGAAGTCCCTTCTACTATTAATTGGTTTAAAATAATAGTAAAGGATGATTTAAAAAAGATGATAAGAGATAGTGAAATAAAAACTGGTATATATGTTACTAGAGAAGAAATATATGCTTTAGCAGATAACTTTAAAGAAGAATATTATTATTTTGTACCTTATATATTAGCATTTGAGTCTGTAAGAGGTAAAAAGTGGAGTGAGTTATTTAATTTAAAGAAAAAAGATATAGATTTTGATAATAATACTATCACAATTAGAAATATTAAAGATAATTCCATTATTAGAGTCATTGATAATATCGATATTAGATCTATGAATATTATTAATAAAGGATTATATATACAATCAATATATAGAGATCAAAAGAACGAAGAAGTTTTTGATGAAAGCGAGTATGTTATTAAAGGTAAAAAAGGAGTATCTATTAATTATAATACTTTTTATGGTAAATATAGTAATTATATCACCAAAGTATTGGGTGTAAAATTTACACCATTAACAGCTTGGAAGTCAGGATTATATGAAAAATTGATAAAGAGACAAAGAGAAAAAGATTCTGAATTAACTCCTACTGACTATAAAGATATCATGAATAATTTTGGTACACAGAATTATTATATAAATATAAAAGATGATTACGAAACAGTTAGAGATGATTTATTTCAAAGATATATAAATCAAGGTTTATTGAAGCAAGGTTAAACTTCTTGCTTCAATAAAACAAAATAAATAAGTGCAAATATAAAAATGTGAAAAAAATGTTAAAAAAGTCTTGTA
>JAJBWD010000440.1:0-6782 GCA_032907345.1 Bacillota bacterium
TAAGGTTTCTCAGTACAAATATTTCTTTTTATCTCATCATCCGGTACAATTCTGCCTTCCTTTGTGTCTATCAGGAAGATGCTTTGCTCCAAAATACGTTCATAGAGCCATATTCAAATATGATTTTCACCATAAGCTGTTTTAACATATCTGAATAATCCTGATAGTACTTAATCGTAAATCCGTTATCCATAAGATTTTCTTTTAATTTTTCAACATTATGAAGACCCCTGAGGCAGCTCTTAAAGGAAAAATTGTTAAGCAGGCTCAGGTACTGAGGGTTTTTAGCATATACATCAGTAATAATGAACCAGCCATCTTTTTTCAGTACTCTGAAAGCTTCCTGGATTACCTTCTGCAGATCATCCATAAGAGACATTGTACATTCAGCAAAAACTCCATCCATGATACCATCATCAAAAGGAAGGTTTTCTCCTTTTCCTTCAAATACTTTAATATCCGGATATTTTCTTCTGCCTTCATTTAAAAGGAGCCTGGAGGGGTCTATTCCATAGGAGTCTAATTTATATTTTTCATTAAGGTAATTAACCGAGTCCCCTCTGCCGCAGCCAATGTCCAGCACTTTGTCACTATTTTTAAAGCCGCAGTATTCTGCACCAATGTCAGTAAGTGCAAAGCCTCCCGGCCGCAGTGTACCACCAAGAACACAGGACATATGTTTACTTTCATATAGATTACTTTCTTTCATTATTTGTCCTCTAAACTTTTTTCAACTTCCAGCATTTTGCCCCTTGCTAAATCTTCTGATATTAAAACCATATTACATTTAGGACATTTCATTAATTCAACTTCAAAATTACCGCTCAGGTATTTTACTATTACTAATTTCTTTTCCAGTTTAGTCCCACATTTTGAACAAAGCCAGGGGGTTTTCTCATCATTTATTATATTCATATTACTCCTCCACAACTTCCATCCTATGACTATAAGCATTGTGAACTATATAGGATTCATTTATTTTTTCATATTCAGTCCAATATGTGACATTTTCCAGCCTTTTTCTTGCAAGGAAATGCCCATTTTCAGGGTTTATAAATTTCTCATTTGTTTTTTCTGCATTCTCTATTATTCTCTCTATGTCCTGAAGAAGAATCCATCTGTCTTCAAGAGTATCTTTAATTTCATCACTCAGAATGATGTTTAACTTTAATTTTTTCTCATCTTCCATTTTATCACCCATAAGATTTAGTATTCTTTTTTTGGTGTTCAGACGGTTTATACGTCTTTCCCACAATCTGGGACCTTTTTTATTCATTGCTTCATCTAAGTTATTACTAAACAAGAGATCCAGTATATGAAGGGTTCTCTTTCCCTGTGAAGCAAATAAATCCCTGCACATAGCGCAATATACCACAAAGTCCCGGCTGCTTTCCTCAGTTCTCGCCTTTATATCCTCATTAGTGTATTCCCTGTTGGCAAAATATGCAAGACCTCCATAACCGCAGCATTTGGTTTTTTCCTTTGAATACTTAAGTTCTTCAATTTCATGACCCAGGTCTTTTATTATTTTTCTTGTTATATCCTGAGCATTTTTATTGTATCTGGCAGAACAGGCATCATGAAGTGCAAAAATTCTTTTATCCTTTACTTTTTCATTTTCCGGTATGCCATGTTCATTCATAAACTCCCAAATAGAAATACATTTAATCTCCGGTAAATATTTTTCAAAGTTTCTCCAGCAGCTTATACAAGCCAGAATAAGTGTGGGCTCTCCCATCTGGCGCCACTTATCTTTAATATTTTCCAGTGTTTTATTAAACAGCTCTTCCCTTCCTGCCCATTCTGCAGGAGCACCGCAGCATCCAAGCATAACTCCGGTACCTTCATTTGTTTTTGAAATAATATACTTATATACGTCTTCCACGTATTCCGGACTGGATGCACTGAGCTGACATCCCGGGAAGAACAGATACCTGCTTTTATCAAAGCCCTTCTGATGTTTTAATAAAAAAGGTTTTTCACTGTTTGAAAATTCCATGTCCTTTATGGCAAAGTCATGGGCAGAAGGAGGCATTTTACTTCTCTCTACCATGCTCTTTCTTGTATCTTGTATTACTTCACCCATATCTAAGCCAGAAGGGCATACCTCTTTGCAGAGTCCACACATAGTGCAGGAATTTATCATTTCATTTGCATAATGGTCTCCCATGATTATCTCTTCATTATGCTTTATCTTTCTAATATATGTTTTAGGCATAATTTCATATTTTCTTAAATGAGAACATGCCTTATAGCACTCAACACACTGGCATTTAATACACCTTGAAGCTTCCTCTATTGCTTCTTTTTCACTTAGCTCACTGCTCAGAGTCTGATTTTTGCTGACTGGTGATATATCATCTGTATTTAACTTAAGAGGAGTATCGTAAGAGCCTTCGTTTTCCCTGACAGCAGTCAGAGACTTTTTGTGTACATACCTGTCTATAGAATTGGCTGCTCTTCTGCCTGAAGAAACAGAAAATATTATTGAATCGCTATCATAAACTGCTCTGCCTCCGGCAAATATCTTCTCCTTTTCCGTCTGGAAAGTATCCATATCTATTTTTTCATGTATTTTTTCGCCAATACCTACATAAACTGCATCAAAATCATTGCAGAGTAAATCCAAATCACCTGATTTTATCTCTGAATTGAATTTAATCTGTATACTGCTTTTAAGAATTGGCTGAATTTCTTCATTTATAATATCATCCGGAAGGATTTCTTTTGGAAAATTCCATAACCTTCCCCCTAATTTATTTTCCTTTTCAAATATTGTTACGTTATATCCTTTTTTATCTAAATCAGCTGCAGCTGTAAGACCGCTTATTCCTCCGCCCACTACTGCAACTTTTTTATTATTCTTAGGTATTGGTAAAACGCGGGGAGGTTTTGCTGCTCCATACTTAATTACTGCTTTCTCTAACTCCTGTATTGATATGGATCCGCCTAAATCTTTTCTTATACAAACATTTTCACAAACATGATCACATATTCTGCACAGAACTTTAGGAAAAGGTAATTTCTTAGTTAATATTTTATAGGCTTTGCCGAAGCTGCCCTGCGTTACTTCTCTCATCATTCCGTTTACGTCAACATGCAAAGGACACTTAGCTGTACATGCAGAAGGTTCTTCTGTAATGCACAGATGTTCTTTTTCCAATAACTTTTCTAAATCCATATCTTATTAACCTCTTTTCATGAAATAAAATTTATGTTTGCTTAATATTATCCTACTGAAAAATTTAATTAGTTCAGGTCAAAAGTAAGATACAATTTTATTAATTAAGAAAATTGCACAATTAGTATGAAATTTTCTTAATTAATATTATATCAAATAATTAATAAAATCAAATTAGGAAATACTTGGATATAAAACCCATGTTTTATAAATCTGATTATTTAGTTTTTATACTAAGGTCGGCCATTAGATAGCCGAATTATAGCTCTCTAATGGCCTATTAATAGTATTTAGGTGATTATTTGTTTTTTAATGCAGCTAAAACTTTTTCAGGATAAGCTGGAAGTTTAGTCATTCTAACTCCAACAGCATTGTATATAGCATTTGATATTGCTGCATGTGGTGCTGACAGAGGCATTTCTCCTGCACCTGATGCACCGTAAGGGCCGTTTGGTCTTGGAGTTTCCTGATAAATTATTTCTATTTCATCAGGAACATCTTTAATCTGAGGAATTCCACAGCCGGTTAATGTAGTATTCTTCTTCAGATCTTCAAAGTCTTCGCTTAATGCAAGACCAATACCTTGAGCAAGTCCGCCATACATCTGTCCGTCTATAACCAGTTTATTAACTATAACTCCGCAGTCTGAAACTAAAGTTAATTTCTCAACTCTTGTTTTTCCCGTAGTTGTGTTAACTTCAACTTCTGCAAGCAGAACACCATACATATAAGTTGGGAATGGATTTCCCTGACCTGTAGCTGGATCTGGTGCAGTACATGGAGCAGTCCATTTTCCGTAAATCTTAGTCTCTTTTCCTTCAGCAACCATTTCATCATAGGTTCTGTAAGTTCCGTCTTCCTTCTTCATAGCTGCAACTAAGTTTTCACAGGCAACTCTTGTAGCATTACCTGTTAATACGTTTGAACGGCTTCCGCCAGCAGGACCGCTGTCTGGAGTATATTTCATGTCGTTCATAACAAGTTTAATCTGAGAAGGTAATATTCCAGTTGGTTTTAATGTTTCATATGCTATAGTAAGAGTTCCCATTTCAGCACCCTGGCCATGATCTTCCCATGAGTTAGCTACTGAAATGCCTTCTGGTGTGATTTCAGCCCAGGCATTTGATGAGTCTGGACCATCAAGACCGCAGCCATAGCACAGGAAGGAAACACCCATACCATATTTCTTGTCTGTTCCTTCAGCTTCAGCGTTCTTAGCAGCTATTCTCTTCTTTGCTTCTGCATATTTTGGTCTCATTATGTCAATCATTGTTGGAAGACAAATTACATCAGGATCACATCCTGTAGGAGTTTTATCTCCTTCTCTGTAACAATTTAAATATCTGAATTCCAATGGATCCATGCCCATTTTTTCAGCTAATTCATCTGCAAGTACTTCTGAAGCAAACAAGCTCTGTGGAGAACCGTATCCTCTGAATGCAGAACCCCAAGCATGGTTTGTAGCAACAGTACGTCCATTACCTCTGATATTTGGTACATTGTAGCAAGCGCCCATGAATTGGCTTCCTCTGGTTGTTACCAGGTCACCGAATTCGCAATATGGACCGTGATCGCAGCTCCAATCAGTTTCAAGAGCCTGGATCTTACCATTAGCATCTGCACCATATTTTAAATGCATGAAGAATGGTGATCTCTTTCCAGTATATGTTATCTGCTGATACATATTGAACTCAAGGTAAACAGGTCTCTTAGTAACCATAGCAGCTACTCCAAGGAAACCTTCCATTGTCGGGCTGAACTTATATCCGAAAGTACCTCCTGTTGGATTCTGTACTATCTTAAGTTTTTCAAGAGGAATACCAATACCTTCTGCAACCATTGCTGCATGTAAATGAATACCGATACTCTTTGAATGAACAATTAAGTCTCCGTCTTGATCATAATAAGCAAACCCTACATCTGGTTCCAGTGGTAGATGCGGCTGTCTTCCTACATAGAAGTCATCTTCAACAACATAAGGAAGCTTTTCCATTAAAGGTGCAGTTTCATCACCTTTTACAGTTCCGCATTCAAAGTATATGTTTGGAGTTCCAGGATGAATTTCTATAGCATCTTCAGCCATTGCAGCCGGAGCACTCATGTAAGCTGGTAACTCTTCTAATTCAACTTTAACCAATTTTGCTGCTTCTTCAGCAACTTCCGGATTTTCGGAAAGTACCATAGCTATGGCATCACCAAACTGGAATACTTTCTTATCATTTAATATAGGTCTTTCTTTTCCATCACCTTTATTTGATGGGAATGCCAGACCGTTAATTCTGTTTGTTCCTGGTACGTCTTTATAAGTTAATACTTTAAATACTCCAGGTACTTTTTCTGCTTCTGATGTATCTATTGAAAGGATATTTGCATGAGATACAGTAGCCTGAACTAATTTAATATGAAGTGTTCCTTCTGGAAGCTGTGTTCCCATATCTGCACCAAACAGCCAGTTTCCTGTAACCTTATCAAGTGCAGTTGGTCTTACTGTTTCGCTTCCCATCAAGCTTCCGCCGTGAGGCAGCTTATACCATAAATCTTCCTTTTTCAGTTCTCCCCTCATTAATTTAGCTGCATCCATTACAGCATCAACTAATGGCTTATATCCTGTACATCTGCATACATTTCTATGTTTCAGGAACCATTCTCTTACTTCTTCCCTTGTTGGGTTTATATTTTCTGCCAATAAAGCTTTTGAAGAAACTATGAATCCTGGTGTACAGAATCCGCACTGAGCAGCTCCATGAACCATCCATGCAAGCTGAAGCGGGTGAAGATTTTCTTCAGTTCCAACACCTTCTATAGTAATAATCTGGGCCTCGTCTGGAACCCTTTTGAATCTTGTGATACAGGATTTAACTACTTTGCCGTTCATTATAATTGAACAAGCTCCGCATTCACCTTTACCACAGCCTACTTTTGTACCAAGAAGATGCATCTGTTTTCTTAAAACATCTGAGAACAAAGCTTCTGGTTCAGCAATGACTGTTCTTTTAATGCCGTTAATGACTAAAAATTTTCTTAGCATTTGTTATCTCCCTTCGTTTGATAAATTTTATATATATTAATAAATTAATATATTCCGCTTTAGTAAAATAATAGTCTGAGAACAGCATTCATCACAGTCTCTGAATAATTCAGCTATACAAGACATGCAATATTTTTCTGCAGTTCTCCTTCATCAAGCTCCATAATAAAAACGTTTTCTTTATATATAGAACATTGACACCTCCTTTATTACTCTACACATAATTATATAGCATATTCCATGCCAAATGTTTTTATCCTGTTTTTAGGCCTCTCTCATTATTCATGTTCGTTTATTGCACATTATACGGCAAATGTATCTGTCTTTTTTTTGAACACTGTTCTTTTTTAGAACTTTTTATTGAAATTTGTCTAATTATGTTAATAATCCTAAAATATCTTCCTGTTTTTATCAATTATTGTTCTTTAAATCTTCAGCATTTATTCAAAAAATCTTTTTATATATAGCAGTTTATATCTTAATTATAATTGTAGGAATTGGAAATTTTTTTTAAGTATGATATTATTTAAATATAATAAAAATAAGAAGGGGTTAATTTGATAAAAATGACAA
>JAJBWD010000441.1:0-8395 GCA_032907345.1 Bacillota bacterium
CCTATAGACTACATCAATTATTATAGAATTGAGCAGGCATCTAAAATTTTAAAAACTCAGGATAAAAAAATTTTAGATGTTAGTCTTCAGGTTGGATTCGAAAATTTCAGCTATTTTATAAAAAAATTTAAGGAGTACAAAAAATGCACTCCTTCCAGGTTTAAATAAATTATTCTTCTTTTATATAAAATCTCCAGAGAAAGTCTGCTGCTTCTTCAGCATAATCAATGCCGATTCTTTTACTGGCTGTAATGATCGGTTTGCAGCCATCATCCTCTAAATAAATATTATCTTCGCATAAATCCTCTCCGTTATTTGTTCTGTCAATGTCCAGAGCCATGCACAGCTTTCCAGGTCCATTAGCAAGGTTTAATTTTTCTTTTTTTGATAGTTCAGAGTATTTCTTCTTAAACCTTCTGACAGCCATTTCATCCAGGCCTGTGAGCGGAATCCCTGCCCTTATTAATACTGCTTCCGGTATATCAACGTCTGCAGCTACAATGTTAGCACAATTATACATACCATATATAAAAAATACATATAAAAATCCCGGTACTCCAAACATGACTTCAGTTCTGCTTGTTCTTTTCCCGCTGTAGGAATGAGCCGCCTTATCAATAGTTCCCATATAAGCCTCAACTTCAGAAATTCTGCAGCTTATTCTCTTTCCGTTAATAACCCTTACTAATATTTTGCCAAGCAAATCTTTAGAAAGCTGAATACTGGATTTTTTATAAAAATCCCTTGTAAGTTTAGCCATGATTTCTCCTGTAATTTATTCTCTTATTTTCTTTTCCTGGGATAACTTTTTGATTTTCTTTGCAATATTATGCCTTAATGATAAAAAGCCTAAACCAATTAATGATAGAATGATACCAGACCAAAAATTAATCGGATTAATTATTCCAAGCAAAACATTTGAAAGCCCAATAGTAAGCTCAATTGCAGCGAATATTGTCCAAAAAGACCTGACTTTTTTATAATATTTTATTTTTGAGTCCAAGTCTGAATATAAATCAAAAGGTCCATCAGATGCTTTCTTTCTGAGAAATACCCATCTCATATAGGATGCCACAAATTCTACTCCAGTATCCTCAAGAAATTTAATATATGCAATACTTTCAGGGTGCTTAGCAGTATTATCCAGAAGCTCAATCCTGTAAATATACTCTCCCTGTTCACATTCTTCAAAAACGTATCTGCACCAGGAATAATCAGTAAGAGCCAAGCCTTTGGCAGCCATTTCATTAATCCAGTTTTCTTCTTTTTCATAATTCCAATATGCTTTTCTTATTACATATTTCATTATATTTCTCCTCCAACAATTTTTCGGCCATTATCAATTAATTCCTGAAGTCTTATTAATTCCCCTTCAACCATGGACTTACCCAGTTCAGTTATTTCATATTCTTTTTTTCTTGAGTTCCTTTCACCATCTACAAATCTAATCCAATTTTTCTCAAGGAGCGTATTAATTGCTCCATATAAAGTTCCTGCTCCCAAATTTACTCTGCTGCTGCTTAATTTACTTACATTCTGCATTATTCCATATCCATGCATTGGAGTAAATAAGGATAATAAAATGTAAAAAACAGCTTCTGTTAATGCACCCCGCTCTATACTTTCCGGCATAAGCTCACCTCCAATAATATCGTATACCGTTATATCGCCTTCCGTAATATAATTATATCGTTAGCCGATATAAATTGTCAATATTTAAATGAAAAATTTCCAAATTTTATTGATTGAGTTTTGGTATCTCTGGAGTAAGCTTCTGTCTGAATATTTTAATAGCATAAAGTAAAAACTAATATATACAAAAATTATAAATGGAGGAATAGAATAAGCATGAAAGGAAAAAAAAGTTTTAATAATAATCCTCAGTCATATTGGATAGCTTCAGCGCCTGCTTCAAATTACTCTGCTTTAGAAGAAGATATAAAAGTCCACATAGCAATAGTGGGAGGAGGAATAGCGGGAATTTCCTGTGCCTACCTGCTGTCAAAGGAAGGTGAAAAGCCGGTTATACTTGAAGCAGATCATATACTGCAGGGTACTACAGGCCATACTACTGCAAAAATCACTTCCCAGCATGATCTGATATATGATAAAATCAAAAATCAAATGAGCTTTGAATTTGCTCAGGAGTATGCCATAGCAAATGAATTCTCAATACATCTGATAGAGAAAATTTCAAATGAACTTAATATTGACTGTGACTTACAATCAGAGTCAGCCTATGTTTATACAAATAGGGATGAATACATTGAAAAAATTAATAAAGAAGCTGAAACAGCTGAAAGTTTGGGGATAAAGGCTGCTGTCATTGATAAAATCCCCTTTAACATTCCTATTAAGGCAGCTTTGCGTTTTGATAATCAGGCCCAGTTTCATCCAAGAAAATATCTTTTAAAGCTGGCCGAGGAAATTATTAAAAATGGCTGCGGCATATACGAACAAACAAGAGCAGTTCATATGGAAAAAAACAATGACTGCTATATTATAACTACCGGTCAGGGGAAAAAAGTTACTTCAGATATTGTAATAATTGCATCTCATTACCCGTTTTATAATAAGCAGGGCATGTACTTTACCAGAATTTATACGGAACGTTCTTATGTCTTAGCAGTAAAATCTAAAGAAAAATATCCCGGAGGAATGTATTTATCCTATGAAGATCCCGGCAGATCTCTAAGGTCTATAAAAACAGATAACGGCGAATTAATCATGATAGGCGGAGAAAGCCATAAAACAGGACAGGGAGAAGATACCACAAAACATTACCAGACTTTAGCAGAATTTGCTGACAATATATTCACTGTAGAAGATATACCTTACAGATGGTCAGCTCAGGACTGCATGCCGCTAGATGACTTACCTTATGCAGGGCGTTACAGTCCTGATACGCCTAACTTATATATTGCTACTGGGTTTAAAAAGTGGGGAATGACCAATAGCACTGCCTCTGCTATGATTCTAAAAGATTTAATCCTAAAAGGTGAAAGTTCATGGCAGGATGTATATAATCCATCCCGCAGTACAATTTTAGCTCAAACAAAAAATTTCATTGTTGAAAACTTAAATGTAGCAGGTCAGCTTATAGATGGAAAACTTGCAACGAAGCCTGATGATACAGAAATTAAGACAGGTGAAGGAAAAGTTATTCTAAAAGATGGTAAAAGGGTGGGCGCATACAGAGATGAAAAGGATAATATGCATTTTGTAAACACTACCTGTACACATATGGGCTGTGAATTAAACTGGAATTCTGCTGAAAGAACCTGGGACTGCCCATGCCACGGCTCAAGATTTTCAGTAGATGGAAACATAATTGAGGGGCCTGCAGTTAGGACACTAAAAGATGATAAGGATACTAATACTATTCAGAAACTATTTAAAGAAAATTTTTAATATAAGAAAAGCCGGCAGATAGTATTAAATTTCTGCCGGTTATATTTTACAATGGGTATAAATCACTGTAAGGTACCAGTTACCATACAGTCTTTAACCTACTTCAGCCGCCGCTTAAAGGACTTAATAAAGCCAGCTCATCTCCATCCCTGAGAACAATAGAAAAACGTTTATATCCACTAACCTGTTCTTTATTGATAAACATTATGGCCTTCATTATCTGCTGCTCTGTAAAATCAGGACATTTTTCCTTAACTTGATTTAAAACTTGTCTTACTGTTCCATCATTAACTTTTAACTGTCTTATATTAGCTTCAATACTGATAAGTCCAAAAAACTTAACTGTAATCATATGTTATACTCCTCCAGCCCCAGCTTATTCAGTCTCTTCTTTGTTGGTATGCCATCCTTGTCCCATCCTCTAATCCTGTAGTAGTCCTTCAGCATTTTATCAAGCTTTACTTTGCTGCCAGGGTCATCTGCCCTTTGGAGTTCATTTGTAAGTCTTTTCGGCAAAGTATCCTGGCTGCCCTTTAGTCCCTGTCTGATGTTGATAAGCCTTTCCAGATTATAACCTCTTTCACCGGTCTCTATAAATTTACTAATATTCATTTTAAAACCTGTTACCAGTCTGATTGAATATGGATGTGGCAGTATACTCTTAATATTAAAGTTCATAAGCCAGGTATGGTTGTGCAGGAATGCTGTCAAAACGCCAAAAGAAGGTATTGCCTTATTAATGAACCTTACGATGCTGTTATTGGGATTTTTTATCATGGCCTCCGGAAGTATGGCATAGGTAGTAAAAAGGCAGGTTCCTCCAGCTGAAACTGCTTCCATCAAATCCTGAAAGAAAATTGCGTAGGCTGCTTTGCCCTTAGTAATCTTCCCACTGACATTAAGGCCTAAACCTTCAAGCACAGTAAGGTAACCACCATTTAAGTGGCAGCCTCCCCTGTTTCCTGTTGCATAGCCCAGTCCCATTCCCTGTGCTGCCCGGGGCTCATAAGCGGCAAGTTCCAGGCCCTTCACATTGATTGCGAAATCTTCTCCCCCATATTTTTGTGAAATACGTTTTGTACCCTCTGCTAAATCATCACCGATGCCCTGGCGGGCTGCTGTCATTTTAACCAGTTCCTCAAGATTAGAGCAATCTCCGAAATTTAAACCATTTTCCCATAATCCCTTTTCATTAAGCTCCATTGCGAAACCAACGCTGCTTCCAAAGGTAATTGTATCCAGCCCATATTCATCACATAGATGGTTCACATTCAGGATAGTCTGCATATCATTATTAAGCAGATTGCTGCCTAGAAGAGTCAGCGTCTCTACCTCCGGTCCCTTTACTTCTTTCCCAAAGGCACTAACAACCCTGCCGCACTGAATTGGACAAGTTATGCAGCCCTTATTTTTTATTAAATAATCCTGCTTTAATGTTTCTCCATTTATTTTTTCGAAGTCTTCAAAACTTCCGCTTTTATAATTTTTTGTAGCAAGGAGATTTCTATAATTCATCATGCTGACCAGGGATGCTGTACCCAGCTTTGGCAGCTGCTGTCCTGTAATCATATGAGACTTCAGCATCTTTATCCAGTTCATGTTATGTTTTTTAAATTTTTCTTTATCACATATTTCTATAGATTTATTTCCACTGGCTACAATTCCCTTAAGATTCTTATAACCAAATACAGCGCCAACACCGGCACGTCCTGCAGCACGCTCTTCACTTATAACTGCAGCATATCTGACCATATTTTCACCGGCAATTCCAATAACAAACTTGCCTCTGTTTCCGGGGCCTAGAAGCTTCTGGGTTTCGCTGGTATTTTTTCCCCATAAATGGTCTGCATTTTTTATAGTAACTGCTTCATTATCAATATCTATATATACTCTTTCTTTGCTCTTTCCACAAATTATCAGTCCATCAAAACCTGCCCGCTTAAGGCTAAGTCCAAAGTTTCCTCCGCAGTTGGAAGAAGCCAAGAGACCGGTTAATGGTGAAATTGTAGATACATTAAACCTGGAGGAGCTTGGTGATGTTGAGCCTGTCAGTGGAGAAGTAGTAATGGCAATAATATTTTCATCAGAAAAGGCTTCAGTTTTTCCCTTTAATGAGTCGAAAATTATTTTTGCAGCCAGGGTTTTGCCGCCTAAAAACATTCTCCTGTCCTTATCTGATAGGGGGTAGTCCTGAACTATGCCGCTGCTTAAATTTATCTTTGCAATTTTTCCCGCATAACCATACATAGCTTTACTCCTTAATAATTTTGTATATATTAAGCATTTCTTCTTTTGTCATAATCTTTGGAACAGGATAAAGAGGGTTGCCTTCTGATAAAGCACGCTCTGCCATCAAAGGAATATCACTCTCCAAAATACCTTTAACCTTCTTCGGAATATTCATGCTTTCATTTAATTTCTTTATTGCATCAATAAATTTCTTTCTCTTTTCCTCATCTGTATCTCCTTCATTACATATACCTACCAAATCAGCCAGTTCCGATAATAGTTTATATGCTGATTCACCATAATATTCTAATACATAGGGAAGAATTATAGCATTTGCCAGTCCATGGGGAATGGAGTAAAATCCTCCTAAAGTATGGGCAACCGCATGTACATATCCAACATAAGCACGGGTAAAGGCAAGTCCTGCTAGAAATGAAGCTTTTTGCATATTAGCACGAGCTTCAATGTTTGTTCCATTTGAATATGCCTCAAATACGTTCTCAAATATAAGTTTTACAGCCATCCTGCTTTCTTTCTTAGTTTCCTCTGTATTACTTCTGCCTATATAGGCCTCAACTGCATGAGTCAAAGCATCAATTCCTGTAGTTGAAGTTATATGTGGAGGAAGCTTAACTGTAAGGAGTGGATCAAGTACTGCATAATGAGGAATAAGCGAAGTGTCATTAACAGCATATTTCTCATGAGTCTTGCTGTTTGTTACAACCGCTGCAATTGTGGTTTCACTGCCTGTACCTGCTGTTGTTGGTATGGCAAATAAAGGAGGCAGCTTTTTTCTGACTTTTAAGACACCCTTCATCTGAGGAATAGTCTTATTTGGTTTAGCTATCCTTGCTCCTACACCTTTTGCACAATCCATGGAAGAACCGCCGCCAAAGGCGATTATGCCCTGACAATCTTTTCTTTTATAAACCTGAAGAGCTTCCTCAATATTATCAATAGTTGGATTTGGAACAGTTTTATCATATATAATATATTTTATTTTCTCATCATTAAGTCCTTTAAGAAGATTATTCATTAGTCCCAGGGAAGTTATGCCCTTATCTGTTACGACTAAAACACTGTTTATACCTTTACTTTTAATAAGCGCCGGAAGTAAACTTGTACTATTTTCTCCTTCTAAAAGCTGGGGCTGTCTCCAAGGTAAAAAGTGAGCTACAAGTTTAAATATTCCCTGATAAATCCTGCAATATAACTTGTACATAATACCTCCTTTAAAATAAAACCTAACCCTGCTATATAAGTGAATTGCATAAATAAATGTTAATTAAAAGCAGTTATTCAATTTCCTGATATAGCTGTCTTAAAATATTATATCATAATATTCTTACAAAAATGTCCAATAAATAAAAAATAAACCCCGAATAAAATCAAGGTTTATTAATTAAATATTCACTAACCTAATAAATTTTTTACCATTGGATTAATTTTTGCTCTATCGAATTTTCCATTTACTTTTGGCATTATTTCCTTCATAATTTTACCCATATCTTTTGAAGTATAATTTCCGTTTTTTATTATTTCTTTTATCATATCATTAACTTCTTCTTCACTTATCTGTTTTGGAAGATACTGTGTCATAATGCTGAGAGCAAAATTTCCTTCCTGTACTTTTTCATCACTATTTGCCTGTTTTGCATATTCTATTGTTTCTTTTGTTTGTTTTATGTTTTTTTCTAATATTTTTATAACACCTTCATCTGAAATAGTCTCTCTTTCATTAACTTCAAATCCCTTAATGTCAGAATTTATTAATCTTAAAACGCTGACTTTTGCCTTATCTCTTGCTTTCATTGCAGCTATTTCATCTTTTTTTATTTGTTCTTTTAACATATTCTGTGGTTAACAGCTGTTTGCTGCTAACTATTCACCTCACTTTTATATAATTTACTTATATAAATTATACCAATATTATAAGCAAAATCAAATTGATCAATATAAAAATCGATCTGCTGTTATATTAATTATCAATATAGGAAATACAAAAAGAGAATCTTCTCTCTAATTCAATCCAGAATAATATTGGTGGGGACAGCGGGACTTGAACCTGCGGCCTCATGCTTGTGACGCATGCGCTCTGACCAGCTGAGCTATGCCCCCTTATTCTATATTCTTTATTAATTATATCACTATTTTCCATAATCATGGTATGAAATTATAAATTTATTCAATTGGAATTGCAATATTTAACTTAAGTCCGGTTTAATAATAATTTCAGCAGGTTTATAATTTACCTAAATGTTTATTCTTCCTTAATTTTAATAAATATTTTTACAAAAAAAAGAGCTATCTGCTGGCTCAAATTTAATCTACATTTAATATTTCAATATCTATATTCTAATTTATTATTCTTTAATTTTATGCTTAATATTATTATTCACTTTCAGTTTGTTCTATTGCTTTTAAAATACCCAGCATAGAATGATAATCTTTTATATCTTGACTATCATATAAAGCTTTAAACCTTGCTGTTCCAGGATTATTTTTGAAATTTTTGTCTAAGAATATGACGCATGCGGATTTCCATTTTTCAAAATTAAGCCCATTTAAAAAATTCCCCATAATTTGATTTTCAAATTTTTCGCCTTGTTTTATTAATTCATCTAATTTATCAAGTTTTTTCTTTAGAGTATCATAATCTGAATAATTTACCATATTATCACCTCTTATGTTATTATTCTCCATTAAAGGTAATATTCCTTTTATTATCCTTAATATTTTTAAATATTTTTCATTA
>JAJBWD010000442.1:0-4727 GCA_032907345.1 Bacillota bacterium
AGAAAAATGCGGAAAGCTGTTAACCTGCTTGGAACAAGCTATTGAGGAAGATAGAATAGTGCCATTTTTCCAAAAGATTGTAAATATAAAAACCGGGGAAAATGGAAAATACGAAGTACTTATGAGGATAAAATCAGGAGATGAATTTTTATCCCCCTACCCATTTATAGTAACTGCTGAAAAGTATAATCTTATAGATAAGGTTGATTTTATAATGCTGGAAAAAGCCCTTTCCTATAAAAAAAGAATTGATATTGAGGATAAACTTATATTTTCTTTTAATTTATCAGGAAAATTATTAAACAATAGGGAATACTTAAATAAAGCAAAAGCAATAATAGATAAATATAATATAAAACATGAAAACATAATATTTGAAATAACAGAAACAGAAAATATAAAAAATATAAATAAATTAGCAAACACAATCAAAAAATATAATAAGGAAAATTTTAAATTTTCCATAGATGACTTTGGTACAGGTTACTCTTCAATTTACTATTTGAAGAATATTAATGTTGATTATTTAAAAATAGACGGCTCATTTATAAAAGATATAAATGAAAAAGAGGAAAATCTATATCTGGTTAAATCAATTATTAATATGGCAAAAGCCTTCAATACTAAAATTGTTGCAGAATTTGTAGAAAATCAGTATATATTAAAAACTCTTAATGATTTAGGTGTAGATTTTGCTCAAGGATATTATTTTAATAAGCCGGAAGAAAATATTATAATATAAATTTTTTATATTAAACCTGGATAAGAATGATTATGCATTAAAAACAATGATATGCATATAATAATCACACTAAATAATTATAAATCAGGAAGGTGTGTGTATATGAAATTTACCAGAGCAGAAGAAATACTTAAAAATACCAGTGAAAATATCGATGTAACCTATAAAGATTCCAGTGTATGGCTGGAAAGAGTAAATTCTGCTGACCAGACAGTTTTAGTTAAAGAATTAACCGGAAATAAATTGATGGAAGTGGCTGCAGAAGATTTAATAGAAAAAGGAAACTTAAACTGGAAGCATTAGCGGAGACATTAACCCCTTATTGTATAAAACATAAGGGGTTAACTGCGATAAGGAGTGTCATTGAAACCATTCAGAGAAAGGAAGGATGGGTAAAGAAAATTCTAAAAAATAAGAAAAAGTATTATAGCAGAATTAAAATGTTAAAGATTAAATGGTTTCAATGAATCAAATGAATCAACCTTATAAAAACCGGATTATAATATAAATACGAATATTTATACATAAACTATAGATTTTATTATAGAAAGTATTTGAATGGATGTCAATATATTATTTCATATTGTAATCGTTTTTATTTAAATTTATTTTATGTAAACGTTTCCCTTTGCTATATATGAAACTTTTATTATATTCTGCTTCATAATATGGCATTAATTATTTTTAAAAATAAATTGTGCATACGAAATATATGTATGTGTTTTCTTGCAATTGTTCGTATTTTTACTTTTATCTCAATTCAGCACCTGAATTTTATTTAATTTCCTTGTCCAGATTAATTATAAAAACCAAAATCTCAGCCGCCGCCTGATATAGCTCTTCAGGAATGTAATCTCCAATATCAACTTTAGAAAGTAAAGCTGCCATCTCCTGATCAATAATAACAGGAACCTGACTTTCCTCTGCCTTCTTTATTATTTCATCCGCCACAAAGCCAATCCCTTTAGCCGACACAACAGGTGCCTGATAATTTTCATCATATGCAAGAGCTATTGCCTTCTTTTCTTTTTTCATTCTGCACCTCCTGTACTATACGTATATATTCAAAGAGTAAAAATCCTTATCGCTGAAAAAATCATTATAAGATGAAAGGTCTAGATCTCTCTTTTTTTCTTCCACATTAATAATAACATTGTAATTCATTTTATTTAAATTCTTCTCCAGTGTTTGAGAGGAAGACTTTATAACGGAAATAAAACTTTTTTCTGCATTTAAAGTAACATTCATACTGCCGCTCTTAATTTTTAAAAATATATCAACAGTGCCCATATTTGTCGTTTTAACAGAAGCTGCTAAGCTTACATCATCTTTGTCGATAACTTTACCCCTTTTTCTGTCGTCCTTAATTATAAGCTTAAACTGATATTCATTTTCCTTATATTTAAGGGGTACGTCTATATAATAATAATTATTTGAAATAGAATTATAAACTTTAAAATCATTCAGATTTTTGCTGAAAATATTAATAGTGCCGGATATATTATCCCTATCCATGATTTCCGCTGCCTTCATTACAGATTTTGCCTTATCATAAACATTTGCAATAGCTTCTTTAATTTCATCTTTCAGTTCTGCATTTAATATTCTGTTCTCCTCCCGGGCACCCAAATATTTACCCAGGATCTGAATATCTTTTAAAATAGCAGAAGGTTCTTTCAATATCCGGTTATAGCTTTTTATATTATCTGAAGTCAGATCAATGTCATTTTCAATAAGATTCAATATATCATCCAGGCTTAAATCTTTAAATTCAGAGGCAAATGCTTTAAGCTGATTAAATATTTTTATTCCTGTTGGGCTTTTTAGGTCAACTCCCTTTGCTGTAAGTAAATCCTTTATGAAACCATCCAGGTCCTGTACATTTTTTAAGCTGTTAGAAATGCTCTCTAGGGAATCAATAAGCTCAATATTTTCCTTAGTAAGGGGAAAATTGTGATTTAAAATTTTTATGAGCCTTTCATCTTTATCTTTAATGGAAATTGTACCGGAATCAATTTCCTTGTCTTCTTCTATTTTTAATTTAATCTTATTATCAGATATATCTAAAACTTTTAATTTAACTATATTATCAGGAAGCTTGTCTAATTTTCCCTGAATTTTAGCATGAATTTCTTCCCCGTTTAAAAGCTTTAAAACTGCCTCGCCGGATTCCTTTTTATATTTAACGATCCTTCCTTTTATAAATTCATCTTTTTCTATCTTAATCTGTGAAATTATATCCTTACTGTTTATACCATATATTCCATTTGAAATCTTCATGCTCTCACCCTTTATTATATTTTACTATGATAATTATCGGAATACAGGAGAAAATATTTATATTAAATTTAAGGAGGTAGTTTTTTGAAAAAAATTTTTATCAGAAGAATCAGAAGAATTATCACACTGCTTATCCTTGCTTCAATTTCATTTGCTGCTCTAAATATTTTTATGAACCGTAAAGCAAACATGATTTCTGCAAATCTTATCAATAAATTACGGTTAGATAATGTTATGCCCTTGAAATCCAGTAAAACTAACTGGGATGATAAAGAAATGGTTTTATATAACACCTATTTTGGTATGCTTCATTCTCATACAAATTATTCAGATGGGCAGGGAACGCCTGAAGAAGCTTATGCTATGGCAAAGGCAAATGCGGATTTCTTTGCAGTTACAGAACATGCTTATTTATTAGATGGTGAAAAAGATGCTGCTCTTCTTAATGCAGATGGAACAGAAAAAAATTGTATTAAAATAAGTAAAGAATGGAAAAGTCTGCACGATATAGCAGATAAATATAATGAAGATGGAAAGTTTGCAGCAATTGCTGGTTATGAAATGACCTGGAATAAAAATACCGGTGGTTATGGCCACATTAATACGTTTAATACTGCAGGTTTTGAAGCAAGGACTCATGCTTATGAAAATTTAAAAAAATACTACTATGATATCTCAAAACTTCCATACTCAATATCACAATTTAACCATCCGGGAACTCAGTATGGTGATTTTGATGATTTTAGTTATAGAACAGAAGAAATAGATAATGTAGTTAATCTGATTGAAGTTGGAAATGGTGAAGATCCAATTAGAAGCAGTTTATATTATACCAGTTATGATTATTATACAAGAGCACTAGATAAAGGCTGGCATTTAGCACCTGTAAGCAATCAAGATAACCATAAGGGAAATTGGATAAAAGCAAATGACGCCAGAACAGTAATCCTGGCACCTTCACTTACCAGAACTGAGCTTTACAAAGCCTTGAAAAATATGAGAGTTTACTCTACAGAAGATAAAAACCTAAAAATTAATTATACAGTTAATAATAAAATTATGGGATCCAAGCTGGATCAGTCCAGTTCCTTAAATTTTGTTATTAATGTAAATGACCAGGATGAAACTGATAAAATTAAAAGTATTTCAGTTATTGTAAATGGTGGAAAAATAGTAAAAACAAAAAAATTTAATTCAAATAAAGCATCCTGGAAATTTTCTTTGCATCCAAAATATTCATATTATTATTTGAAAATAGTTGAAGCAGATAAAGATATAGCAGTTACTGCTCCAGTTTGGACTGGAAATTGAAGCTTTTAAGCTATCAATAAATGGGCTGCTGCACAGTTAACAGATAACTTGGGTATAGCAGCACTGAATTTTTATATTGCAAAAAAATTATACCAAATGTGATGGAAATAAATAATAATTTATAATTTTAATGAATTAGAACTGATGATTATCAATAGTCTAATTCATTTTTAATAATTTCCTTGAATTTTTAGCTGCAAGCGTATATAATAGTATTGTTTTCGGGATGTAGCGCAGATGGTAGCGCGCATGGTTCGGGACCATGAGGCCCGGGGTTCAAATCCCCGCACTCCGACCAATGTAAAAGAGCCAGAATCGTCGGATTTTGGCTCTTTTTTATATTTTTTGGGGCTTGAAGAGGGTGAATAAGCGCCTGTTTCCTGTTCAAAAACCT
>JAJBWD010000443.1:0-5462 GCA_032907345.1 Bacillota bacterium
AAACTGCTTTAAAATTAATGTATATTAATTTATTAGCATGAGATTTTGCTTAAATATAAAAATATAAAAAGTTAAAATTTATAGGAAAATCAAAGGTCCCCAGCGTTTTCGTGCTTTTAGAAACTGGGAGCAAGTGTATGCCCTATAGTTTTGAAATGCTTGAGAGACTGAAGAAAATATATGATTTTAAGAAGAAAGTACGGTATTAACTTTTTTTATTATAGAAACAGTGTTGTGGTGTCAAAAAAATTAAATAGCACACGAATATTGCGTATGAAAGACAACCAAAGCGGCCAATAAAAGGCTTCATTTGGTTGTTTTTTCTCTATTTAAATAAATATTAAAAATAGAAATATTGCATTCAATTGGAGGATAGACTCTATAAATACCTCCATAAACTAAATTTTTAAGTAAAAGGTAAAAAAAGTTAAATGCACAAGCCTTCAGGATAATTTATAATAATACTTAGAGGATGGAAATGTTTACATATTCATCCAAAGGTTTACTCTAAAAGGGACGTTGCACTTTGGTATAAGTAGTGAAGTACTTATTAGGGTTAATAAAAAAATAAGGGGGAGATTGTATTGAAAAAATCTTTATCATTTTTGCTGGCTGCTTTAACTTCTGTTTCAATACTTTTTACAGGCTGCGGCAATGCTGCCAAACCGACAAATAGTAGTGGAAAAGTTACTACTCTAACTTATTGGACCTTCCAGGAACTGCATAAACAATTTTGGGATGATGCAGTAGTTACATGGAACAAGAAGCATCCTGATAAACAAATTGAGTTAAAGACCGATGTATATCCATATGATGATCTTCATAACAAGCTTTTAATAGCACTGCAGTCAGGTACAGGCGCACCTGATATTGCAGATATAGAAATTAGTAAATTCGCAAATTTTGTTAAGGGCAGCAAACCTGCTTTGGTTGAATTAAATGACATAGTTGAACCTGTGAAGAATGATCTGATCATGGGGAGACTGGATAACTATGCTAAGGACGGAAAGTACTATGGTGTAGATTACCATGTAGGCGCCCAGGTTATGTACTATAACAAAGAGATTCTGGATAAAGCAGGTATAAATGCTGATGATATTAAAACCTGGGATGACTATGTTGCAGCAGGTAAAAAAGTAGTTGCAGCTACAGGAAAACCTATGACTACTGTTGAGACAACTGATCAATGGACCTTCTATCCTCTTATAAATATGCAGGGTTCGGATTACTTTGATAAGAGTGGAAAAGTACAATTAGATAATGCTGTAAATGTTAAAACTCTCCAAATGCTTAAAGATTTGGTATATAAAGATAAAATAGCTGTATTAGCTCCTGGAGGAAACCATCATACAGAAGAATATTGGGCTTGGATGAATAAGGGAAATGCAGCATCAGTATGGATGCCGTTATGGTATATGGGAAGATTTGAACAATATATGCCGGATCTAAAGGGAAAAATAATTGTCAGACCAATGCCTACCTTCCCAGGTGGAAAGAAATCTGCAGGAATGGGTGGAACAGCAAGTGTAATCACAAATCAAACTAAGAGTGTAGATCTGGCTAAGCAATTTATGGCTGAAGCAAAACTATCAAAGGAAGGCAGCATAAAGACCTGGACTATTCTTGGCTTTGATCCGATAAGAAAAGATGCTTGGACTGATCCTGCTATGTCAGCTCCTAATAAATATACTGATTATTTTGGAACAGATGTATTTAAGACACTTCAATCAGTAGTAGGAGATATTAGTGGATTAAATCTTACAGAAAATTATCCGGATGCTGCTACTCAGGTTCAGAAGAATATAATGTTCAAGGCTTTAAAGGAACAAAGCCAGACTCCTGAACAAGCATTAAAGGAAGCTGCTGATGAAATTAACAAGAAGTAATATTTAAGCTGCGGCTAATTAAGAGATTCAACTATAGACATCCAATACGTAAACTTAATTTTGACTTGCTTAAAAATCCTGAATCATGAGCAGGTTATCTCGGATGCAAAATTTCCTCAAATACAAATTTCTTAATTAAGAAGAAATTTTGCATCCCAGCAAGTCAAGATTAATAGCTGAAGTTGGATATCTATATCTAAAAGTTGAATCTTTTACTTTAAAAAGGAGGCTTTAAACATGTTGTCATATGGTGTAGTGAAACAAAAGGCTATAAAACCCAGACCCTTTAGAAGAATAGGCAATATACTATGTTCAAAAAAAGTTGCGCCTTATATATTTGTTCTGCCTTTTATATTATCCTTCCTGCTGTTTTTTCTGTATCCTTTGATATCTACAGTGATTATGAGTTTTCAAAAAATACTTGGGATGGATGAAGTGAAATTTATTGGACTTAAAAACTATTCAAATCTTTTCAATAAACACTTTTTAAATGCTGTTATAGTAACCTCAAGGTATACCTTCTGGACTATTCTTATATTAATTCCACTGCCAATGATATTAGCAGTTTTATTAAACAGCAAATTGACCATTGGAAAAAAATTTTTCAGATCATCGCTTTTTATACCCGCATTGACTTCAGTTATCGTAGCAGGACTGTTTTTCAGGCTTGCCTTTGGTGAGCAGACAACAACTCTTGTGAACTTTATCCTGGGTAAATTTGGAGTTAAACCAATAGTCTGGCTGCAGGGAAAGCATACAGGTATGTTTGTTATGGTACTTTTATGTACCTGGAGATGGCTTGGTGTTAATATTATATATTTTCTGTCAGGCTTGCAGTCAATACCGGAGGAACTATACGAGTCTGCTTCAATTGATGGAGCAAATGAGCTTCAAAAATTTAAAAATATTACCATACCGGGTCTTAAGCCGGTAATGATTTACGTTTTAACCATAAGTGTGTATGGTGGATACTCCATGTTTGCAGAGTCCTTTGCTTTATGGTCAGGGCCCCGTTCTCCAGGTGAAATCGGAATGACTATCGTAAACTACATTTACCAGCAGGGCTTTAATCAGAATGATCTTGGTTTTGGATCAGCCATAGGCATAGTTCTGCTCCTGCTAGTAATGACTATAAATATAATTCAGCTTACAGCAACAGGCTTTTTTAAGAAGGAGAGTGATTAAAATGAAATCTCAGCGAAGACGTAAGCCTATATCAGTAATCCTCATACTTATTATTTTGTCTATATTTGCTTTATTCTGTCTTATACCTTTCCTATTTTTGTTTGAATCCTCCTTTAAACCAGGTTCTGATATGATACGAAATGGAATAACTACAAAGATGCACTTTAGTATATGGAATCTTAATAATTACAAGCTTCTTTTTACAGCAAGAGATGGAATATACCTATATTGGTTTAGAAACAGCCTTATTATAACTACGCTTTTTACAGTATTTTCTCTCTTCTTTTCATCAATGGTAGGCTACAGTCTTGCTGTTTATGAGTTCAAAGGCAAAAGATTACTATTTATAATTGTTCTCATAGTAATGATGGTGCCAGTGGAAATACTTATATTGCCTTTGTACAAATTGGCAATAACATTCAAACTTATTGATACCTATGCAGGGGTAATACTTCCATTTATGGTTTCTCCTTTTGCGATTTTCTTCTTCAGACAATATGCAGTTGGTATTCCAAAAGACTTTATTGATGCAGCAAGAATTGATGGATGTACAGAGTATGGTATATATTTCAAGATAATGGTTCCTCTCATGAAGCCTGCTTTTGGAGCAATGGCTATACTACAGGCAATGACAAGCTGGAACAGTTTTGTATGGCCTCTTATAGTGCTTCGTTCAGACAAGATGCTGACCCTTCCAATAGGCTTGCAGTCTTTGATTACACCTTATGGCAACAACTATGACTTATTATTGTCAGGAGCTGTTATGTCTATAGTACCAATAGTAATTTTATTCTTATTTAATCAAAAGGCCTTTATTTCCGGTCTCACTGTAGGTGGGGTTAAGGGGTAAATATATAAAAGGGGTGCATTATGTATAAAGCAAAATGTATTATTGATAAGGATTATATTATAGGGGATATTGACCCTAAACTTTTTGGTTCATTTATTGAGCATCTTGGGAGGGCTGTTTATACAGGCATATATGAGCCGGGGCATATTGATGCAGATGAGCAGGGTTTCAGAAAAGATGTAATAAAACTTGTAAAGGAGATAAAAGCTTCAATAGTACGGTATCCGGGAGGTAATTTTGTTTCAGGCTATAAATGGACAGATGGAATAGGGGCAAAGGCTGACAGGCCAAAGAGACTTGACTATGCATGGCTTTCTGTAGAAACAAATCAGGTAGGTATTGATGAATTTGTTGATTGGTGCAGGAAAGCAGATACGGAGGTTATGGCGGCAGTAAACTTAGGAACAGGAACTCCTCAGGATGCCGGGTACATGCTTGAATATTGTAATCATCCTTCAGGAACCTACTGGAGTGATTTAAGGATAAAAAATGGTCATAAAGATCCACACAATATAAAGGTATGGTGTCTTGGAAATGAAATGGATGGACCTTGGCAGACTTGCAGCCTTTCAGCTGAGGATTATGGGAAAAAAGCCAGGGAAACTGCTAAGATTATGAAATGGATAGACCCAACAGTAGAATTGGTGGCATGTGGAAGCTCAATGCCTTCCGCACCCACATATCCTGAATGGGATAGAATTGTGCTTGAACAGGTTTATGACAACGTGGACTATTTGTCTCTCCATAGATATTATGAAAATGAAGGAGATATTGGAGGTTTTCTGGCCTCCTTCGTAGATATGGATAACTTTATACACACAGTTTCTTCTGTTGTTGATTATGTTAAGGCTAAGAATAGGAGTAAAAAGAAGCTCATGTTGTCCTTTGACGAGTGGAATGTCTGGTATCAGAAGAATCAAACCAGATTCCCCTGGCATATAGCTCCGCCAATACTTGAAGACTCTTATTCGCTGCTGGATGCATTAGTGTTTGGAGGACTGATTTGTACACTCTTAAATAACTCTGACAGGGTCAAAATGGCATGTCTTGCTCAGCTTGTAAATGTAATTGCTCCCATATATACGGAGCCTGGCGGAGGTGTAATAAAGCAAACAATTTTCTATCCTTTCCAGCAGATGGCTCTGTACGGAAGAGGAAAATCACTAAAAACTTTAATGAAATGTCCTTACTTTGAAACAAAAGCCTATGGAACTGCCCCCTTGCTTCAATCTGCAGCAGCCTATAATGAGAGTACAGGAGAGGTTTCCGTATTCATATTAAATTGCAGTCAGGAAGAGGATGCTGAACTTGCTCTGGATTTAAGATCCTTTGAAGGGTTGACCTTTGAAGAACATATAATCATGAATGGACAGGATATTCATGCAAAGAACAGCTTTAAAAATCCTGATGCAGTTACACCAAGGAGCATAAAAAAGGGTATCACAGCAGATAATTTAAAACTTGTATTGCCTAAACTATCCTGGAATGTGCTGAGATTCATATGCAATAATGGTGTAAACATGTTATAATACACATATAGG
>JAJBWD010000444.1:0-9020 GCA_032907345.1 Bacillota bacterium
CTTCTGATATCTTAATTACTTTATTATTTAGTATAATGCAGTCGATATACTTTTTTAGAATGGAAGGAAAGCTTACACTCCACATAGGAGCAGATATTACATAAGTATCTGCACTTAAAAACTGGTCACAAAGGAAATTAATCCTGTCCACTGTTTTTTTATCCTGTTCTGATAAGGAATCATAAGCGCTGCCTGAAACAAGCTCTGCTCTTCCGGTAAAGTACCTGTAGTTTACCTCAGGAATATCTTCGCTGTATAAGTTTAATTCAATAAGCTGGTAGTCAGGATTCTTACCAATGAATTTATTAATAAAATCCCTTGCTGCTGTTTTGCTTACAGACATGCCTTCAGGCTTGGAATTGGCAGAAATATATAAAAGCTTTTTCATAATAACCTCCTATAAAATATTATATAAAGTTATTATTTCAACAAAAATTAATTTTATGCATTAAGAAAAATTTTGCTTTTATCTTCTAAAGGATCATTAAAAAAGTCCTCCTTTGGCCTATTCTCTATTATCTCTCCATTATCTATAAATATTATTCTGCTGCAGACTCTTTTTGCAAAGCTGATATCATGGGTTATAAGAAGGATTACCCTGTTTTCAGATATGTCCTGAATGATTTTTGCAACTCCTTCTCTAAGCTCCGGATCTAAGGCTGAGGTTGGTTCATCAAAGCAGAGAATATCAGGATTTAATATTAGAGCCCTTGCTATGGCAGCCCTCTGCTTCTGTCCTCCTGAAAGTTCATAGGGGTATGAATCAGATTTTTCAAGAAGACCCAGATTTTTTAAAACAGCTCCGGCATTTTTAATAGCCTCTTGTTTATTCATATTGCAGGCATTTACAGGTGCTTCAATTATATTTTCAATTACGCTCATATGGGGGAAAAGGTTAAAGTTTTGAAATACAAGCCCCAGATTTTTTCTTATTTTTAAAATTTCCTTTTTTGACGGATATATGCTTTTTACACCATTATCCAGACACAAAAATTCATCTTTTATTTTTATAGTTCCCCTATCACATTTTTCCAGATTATTTATGCAGCGCAAAAGTGTAGTCTTTCCACCCCCTGAGGATCCTAAAACACCTAAAATTTCTCCTTTTTCTGCTTTGAAGCTTATACCCTTTAAAACAGGAACTTCTTTAAAACTTTTATATAAATAATTAATTTCCAGCATGGCATTTCCCCCTATAGATAGTAAGCATATCTTTTTTCTAAATTTTTAAAAATTTTTGTAAGCAGTCCTGTTAAAACCAGGTATAATAAAGCAACAAGGATCAGCGGAATCAGAGAAGCATCTCTGTTTGAAGCAATTTTACCGGCTCTGAGAAGTTCCCCTAGTCCTACTATGTAAACAAGGGATGTATCCTTCACAAGGGTAATTACCTCATTTGCTGCTGCAGGAAGAACTCTTTTAATAGTCTGTGGCAGAATAATTCTGGTAAATGTTTTATAAGGCTTAATTGAAAGGACCAGGGCCGCTTCATACTGGCCTTTATCAATTGACTCAATCCCGCTTCTGAATATTTCTCCAAAATAAGCTCCATAGTTTAATACAAAGGCAAATATGGAGGCAGAGTATCTGTTAAAGGTAATTCCAACAAGAGGGAGACCGAAAAATACAAATACAATCTGGAGGAGCAGCGGGGTTCCCCTCATAATTAATATGTAAAGCTCTGTGAATTTGGCAAGAGTCTTTATTTTAGACAGTCTGGCAAGAGCAGTTAATATTCCAAGCGGGATAGACAGCAGCAATGTTATTAAAAATATATTAAAGGTGGTGAAAAGCCCCTGAAGCATTGACGGCATTAATGTAATTGTATATTTCATATAAATCTCCCTCTTATAAACTTTATTTAACTATATCTTCGCCAAACCATTTAACGGATATTTTCGAACTGGTTCCGTCTTTTTTCATTCCATCCAGAGCTTCATTTATTTTACTTAAAAGCTTGGTATCTGTTTTCCTGAGTCCAACTCCGTACTCTTCTGTACCAAAATTGTCAGATAAAATCTTGTATTTTTCTGCCCCTCTTTCTTTCAGGTAATACCTTACTAATATTTCATCAGCAACTAAGGCATCTGATCTTTTAGCTTCCATATCCATGAAGGCTTCATTGTAGTTATCAAATAGTATAGGTTCTCCTCCTGAAAGACTGGCTGCAAATTCACTGTCTTTATTTATTGCATCTAATGAACTGGAGCCGCTTTGAGTAGATACCTTTTTACCCTTTAAATCTGCTTTTGAATTAATTTTAGAATCAGCCAATGTAATTATTATCTGTCTGTTTGCAAGATATGGCTTAGTAAATGAAACTTTCTCCTGTCTTTCCGGAGTTATGGTATACCCATTCCATATCATATCGATATTCCCGGAACTTAGCTCAGTTTCTTTCATGGACCAGTCTATTGACTGAAATTTAACTTGAAGACCTATTCTCTTAAATACTTCCTTTGCCAGGTCCACATCAAAGCCTACAATATTTCCCGTGCTGTCTTTAAAGCCCATGGGAGCAAAAGTGTCATCAAGGCCAACCGTAACATAGCCTCTTTCCTTAATTTTAGTAAATGAATCGGTGGATTTTTTACTGGAACAGCCTGTTAAAGACATAATAATAGAAATAGTTAAAAGTATAGTAATCAGTTTTACACAGTTTTTTTTCATTTTTTTCTCTCCTCATAATTTGATTTTTAATTATATTTATATAGCGCTATTTTTTACAAATTAATTTTCTGGGGAAACCAGCCAAATGTTATTATATAATTTTTTGCAATAAAAAACTCCCGCCTCAAGCTATGCTTGAGGACGAGAGTTATACTCCGCGGTCCCACCTCAATTTATTAATACTTCACAGTACTAACCTCTTCGAGTACGACAAAATGTTTATACTCTAGCATTATAACGGATGCAGGGAACCGAAAACAGCCTACAGCTAAAAAGCTTCGGTGTTTAGCTCAAAGATGTGTTCAAAATATTACCTTTATTCCTTTTCACCAAATAGGAACTCTCTTTGAAAGATAAATACTTTTACTTCTTCTTATCATTGCCTTTGTTTATTTTCTATATAATAAATTAATTTTCTATTGTTGTCAATATTTTTTTCTTTAAAATATACTGAAAATATAATATAATACTAAAAGTATTGCAAATATTTTATGGGAAGGAAAAGAGATGAGTATACTAACAGTTAAGAATTTAAGTCATGGCTTTGGAGACAGGGCTATATTTGAAAATGTATCCTTCAGGCTTTTAAAGGGTGAGCATATCGGACTAATAGGAGCAAATGGAGAAGGAAAGTCCACATTTATGAACATAGTAACCAGGAAATTAGAACCTGATGAGGGAGTAATTGAATGGGCTAAAGGAGTAAGAGTAGGATATTTAGATCAGCATTCAGCCTTGGATAAGGGAATGACTATTAAAGATGTTTTAAATGATGCTTTCAAATATCTTTTTCAGATGGAAGAAGAAATGAATGATATCTGCAGCAAAATGGGAGAGGCATCCCCTGAAGAACTTGAAGCTATGCTGGAGGATATGGGCAATATTCAGGATACCTTAGAGCACAATGATTTTTATGCAATAGATGCAAAGATATCTGAGGTAGCAAATGGAATAGGGTTATCTGATGTGGGTCTTGATAAAAATGTTGAGGATTTAAGCGGAGGACAAAGGACAAAGGTTCTCCTAGCCAAGCTGCTTCTTCAGAAACCAGACATTCTTCTGCTAGACGAGCCTACAAATTACCTGGATGAAAAGAATATAGAATGGCTTAAGATATATCTTAATAATTATGAAAATGCCTTTATACTTATTTCTCATGATATTCCATTTTTAAATAGTGTAATTAATCTTATATACCATATGGAGAATAAGGAACTTAACAGATATACAGGGGACTATGATAATTTCCAGAGAGTTTACGAGGCTAAAAAGCTGCAGATAGAATCCGCTTATAAGAGGCAGCAGCAGGAGATAGCAGATCTTACGGATTTTGTTAATAGAAATAAGGCAAGAGTGTCCACCAGAAACATGGCCATGTCAAGACAGAAGAAGCTGGATAAGATGGATAAAATTGAGCTTATGGAGGAAAAACCTAAGCCGGAATTTAATTTTAAGGTTGGAAAAACCTCAGGCAAGGTAATATTTACTACAAAGGATCTGGTTATAGGATATGATACTCCTCTTTCAAAACCATTAAACCTTACCATGGAAAGAGGAGAAAAGATAGCCTTGGTTGGAGCTAACGGACTTGGAAAAACAACACTTCTCCGAAGCCTTTTAGGTGAGATAAAGCCAATATCAGGAGAGGCAGAGCTGGGCTACTATTTAGAAATCGGTTATTTTCAGCAGGAAATAAAGGAAGCAAATTATAACACCTGTATAGAAGAGCTTTGGAAGGAATTCCCCTCCTATACCCAGTATCAGATAAGATCAGCCTTGGCAAAATGCGGCCTTACCACAAAGCATATTGAAAGCAAGATGCTGGTATTAAGCGGGGGAGAAGAGGCTAAGGTTAGGCTGTGCAAGCTTTTAAACCGTGAAACTAATTTTCTTGTGCTGGATGAGCCTACAAACCATCTTGATGTGGACGCTAAGGAAGAACTGAAAAGAGCCCTTAAGGAATACAGAGGGAGTATTCTTCTCATATGCCATGAGAAGGAATTCTATGAGGATTTAGTAACAAAGGTTTGGAACTGTGAAAACTGGACCACTAAAATTGTATAGCTGAAACTAAAATTCCAGGAGATATAAAAAATCTCCTGGAATTTTTTATTGTATCAAAGATAGAATTGAAAATGATATATCATTTCATATTGCTGAATTTTCCATTTATATTTCCAGACTATTTTTAGCATTGCTAAAGATATTACTCAAGAAGTACTGTAAAATTATTTATTACATTCCTTCCTGCAGTCATGATGAAAGTGCTTTCTGAAGCTGCAATACAGATGTAATAATAAATAAGCCAGAACAGCAAGTACAATACCTACAACAAGGCTTAAAAGAATATATTTTGGGGTAAAACTCAGGCAGTTAAAATAACATTGCAGCTCCTTAAAGGTACAGATACATTTTAAAAAGCGCAGTCCCGCTAAATTGATACCCAAAATTAACAGATCAAATATAAGTGCTGATGTTATTGTCTTGCAGCAATCCATGCTGCTGTGACTTATAAGATTGTATATTAAAACGGCAAATAACCCTGGTATCAGAAATATAAGGAAGTATACAAATATACTCAGCATCACTAATTCTCCTCCTATGCTTATTATTAATACATTCTATAATATAATATGTTTCAGGAAATAAAGGTGCTCCACATGAGATTTAGAAAGAAGCAGATTTTATTTTAATGTTACAGTGTGTAAGGTTAACTTGACAAACCGAACAGATAATATTATATTTATAATGTAAATTAATGTTACTGGAGTGATATTTAATGAAAAATAAACTAAAAGAATTTCGTGAGTCTTTAGGATTAACACAGGAACAACTGGGAGAATTAGTAGGAGTTTCAAGGCAGGCAATTAATTCTATTGAAACAGAAAAATTTGAACCATCTATATGGCTGGCTTATGATATTTCTAAAGTATTCCATTGTTCTATAGAAGATGTTTTCATTTTTGAAGAAAGTGAAAGAAAATCAAGATCACAGCAAAGCAGAGGTGTTATAAATGGCATTAAGACAGATCAGATTATTTGATGATGAAATATTGAGAAAAAAGAGCAGGATTGTTGAAAAAGTTGATGATAAAATCAGGCAGATATTAAACGATATGGCAGATACTATGTATAATACTGAAAATGGAGCAGGACTCGCAGCACCCCAGGTTGGCATTTTAAAAAGACTGATTGTAATTGATATGGGTCAGGGTCTAATAAAATTAGTAAATCCAAGAATAATCAAACAGGAAGGCACTCAGGAAGTTATTGAAGGATGCCTTAGTATCCCAAATATATGGGGAAAGGTAACAAGACCTGCAAAAGTAACAGTACAATCATTGAATGAAAATGGTGAGGAAATTATATTAACAGGCACGGGAGATTTAGCAAAATGTCTTTGTCATGAGATAGACCATTTAGACGGTATTCTTTTTACAGATTTAGTTACAGAATATATAAAATAATTTATAAGTTTATGTATTATATTTTATTTTCTGAAGAAAATAACATTATTGTCAGGAAATTAACTTAATATAAATAGGAGGTTGGATTTTATGGGTGAAAAACAGGACCCATCCTGTGCTAGTCAGCAGGAGAAAGAAAAGAAAGCAAATAAGCCTAAAGCTAAGCATGAAAAGAAAACACATAAAAAGGATTGACATAAATCAATCCTTTATTTTATATAATTTTCAGTGTAGTATGCTATACCTATGGCTCCGGGACCTACATGGAGGCCGATAACCGGACCTATATCTGCTATGTTTACATTTATATTTAGTTTTTTCTTTAAGATTTCAGCCAGTTCATAGGCTTCATTTATACAGTTAATATGGTGAATTACAACTTCACCTAATCCATACAAATCGATATCACTAAGCAGCTTTTCGATAAGATGTACTACAGCTTTTTTCTTTGTCCTTACTTTTTCCAGTACGTGAGTTTTCCCGTTTTTAACTGTAAGTATAGGTATTATTTTAAATAAATCTCCAAGCAGCGCACTGGCACCTCCAATACGGCCGCCTTTTCTGAGGTATTCTAAGTTATCCGGAATAAATATAAATCTGGATTTTAAAATGTTTTCGGAAGCTTCCTTTTTAACTTCCTGAAAGCTTTTGCCTTCTTTTGCTGCTCTTGCGGCAACAACGGCAGCAAAACCCAGCTGCATGCAGTTTGATTTAGAATCCAGTACTTCAATTTCAGCCTCCGGGCTTTCTTCTAATATCATATCTTTTACCATTAGAGCGCTGGAATAGGTTCCGCTCATTTCAGAGGATATGAAAACGCAGACTAAACTGTCTCCATTTGATGTAAGCTCCTTCATTTTTTCATAGAGGTCTCCAACAGAGGGCTGAGAAGATAAGGGAATACCTTTAGCTGCCATCATATCATAAAAGGTATCATTTTTCATTTCTGTTTCCTTAAAGGTTATATCAGGGAAAGTTACATTTAAAGAAACTATATGTATGTGGAGATCTTTTAGTAATTCTTGATTTATGTAACTGGTACTGTCTGTTAATATATTTACTCCCATATATATTCTCCTAAAATAATATTTTTATTTACAGTATAACATTACTTAGGAAAGGTGTTAACAAAAAATTAGCATATCTATTTTTACTCACAATTTACTGCTGCAATGTTACTATTTTATTATGGACTGTGGATAATATTTTATGTCTATAATAAACAAATATTTAATTTCTGCATATTACAATATTATAAGCATATTTTTTTGGTGGTTTATGATAAATGTAAGTGTTGTTATACCTGCTTACAATGAAGGAAAAAGCATTAAGGCTTTACTAAGCAGTCTGATTAATGGAAGCAGGGTTCCAGATGAAATAATCGTAGTTGATGCCGCTTCACAGGATGGAACCTCTGAGGCAGTAAATAAATTCATTATGAAAAACAGAGAATATAATATAAAACTAATAAGACTTAAGGATACTGCATTCCCGGGCAGGGCGAGGAATATAGGTGCCAAAGCCTCTGACAATGATTATATTGCTTTTATAGACTGTGGAATAATACCGGACAAATTTTGGCTTGAGAGATTATCATTGCCCTTTGAAATTGATAATAAGACAGATGTGGTTTGGGGTAAATGCATGCCAAGTCATAAAAATTCCTGGGAAAAATCACTAATTTCAGTTACAAAAAAGAAAATCAGGGATCAAAGATGCGTACCCAGCTCCTGCATTAAGAAAAATAAATTTTATCAGCTTAATATGTTCAGAGAGGATTTAAGAGCCTGCGAGGACATACTGTATGTAAATCAGATTAAAAAGCTGGGATTAAATGAAGCATTTACGGAAGCGAATTCTTATTATTCAGGCTATCCCGGTACAGCTTCAGAAAGCTATAAAAAGTGGCTGCTGTATGCAAAGTATAATGTTTTAGCTGGAGTTTATAAGAAAAAATTGATACTGATACTTATTCAGGTAAGCCTGCTTATTTTTTTATTACTTTATAAATTTCCCTGTTATTTAATGCTGATCCTGTTGTTTCAGATAATTAGGACATTAATAACCGTAAAGTTAAGCCCTGTAAAATTAAGTAATTTTAAAGAATATATTAATGCCTTTATAATAATTAATGTATCGGATTTTGGAAGAGCAGCCGGAATATTTTTAGGCTTAAAAAAGAGGCTATTTTCTAAATAGCCCCTTAATTAATCTTTTTGCCGTTTCTTCTAATGTAAGCCACCCTTTAATTCTTGCAATAAACAGATATCTGCCGTCACTTCTTTGTACTGCTGTTCTTTTTAAAGTAAAAGCCTCATCTTCCTTTAACTTATTTGTTATAGCTTTTCCATTGCTTATCAGAACCCCGGATTTATAAATATTTTTCACTGCATATTTTACAGCTTCATTTATAAAACCCTGAGGAAATGAAAAATCAGAAACAGAGCATCCTGTTTTACATTCTAATTCTTGTTTGGAAGACAATAAGTCTTTTTCTAATTCAGATTTATCTAAATTTCTTAAATCAAGATGGTCCATAGAGTGGGAACCTATGGTTATTATATCTCTTTTGCTTAAGCTTTGAAGCTGATACCAGCTAAGCAGGCTGCTGTTACCAATATCTTTATCCCACCAGTAGCACTTACCGCTTTCTATATACCCTGGAGCTATATATAAAATACATTTAAAGCTTAAACTGCTTAAAATTGGGTAGGCATTGATATAAAAGTCCTGGTATCCATCATCAAAGGAAATAATTATATTTTTACCTTTGATATTTTTGCTCTTTATCTTATTCAGACCTTCCTGCATAGAGATTACATTATAATTGTGCTTTTTTAAATATTCCATCTGCCATCTGAAATTTTTACTGCTTACAGAAAG
>JAJBWD010000445.1:0-4104 GCA_032907345.1 Bacillota bacterium
AGCGGACTTTCAATTTATAGGCAGCAGAGTTGGTCAGTTTAAGATTGAAACTAAAGATATCCAAATTACAGAGTCAAGAACTCAGATAACTACTGATTTTGATTATAATATAAAAGAGGTAAAGAAATTAGAAGATAATTATTTCGGTTGTATAGAATTTATGACCATTATTAAAGCTAAAGTGAAAAATACGTTTCTGTTCAAAATAAATTTATCAATGGAGGGTGCTTTTACCGGTAACTCAAGTAAGCTAACCTTAGAAAAATTTCAGGAAATGTTAGAATTAAATGGTTTGGTTACATTATCACAGCTATCAAGATCTTATATATTAAGTGTTACAGCCTTATCTGGGATAAATCCGCCGGTTAAACTTCCTATGATAAATGTTGTTTCTTTAAGACAGCATAAAAAAACTGAATTAGAAAAAACAAAACACGTAAATTCTTAACTAAGAAGTCATAATAATGATAGCAAGATTAATAAACCTATGTGAAATAATAAAATACAGTGGAAGGTAATTTCCACTGTATTGCTTTCAGGTTATACTACAAGCTCCCAACCGCATTAAAATCTTGTCCTAATCTGCCTGCATTGCCCAGGCATAAATCATATCGTATTTTATCCTGTCTTTTATGCAGCTGATGCAATAGCTCAATAGTTAAAAAACTAAGTTCCATTTTTTATTAAGTTAAATATTGCTGGTTCATCCGTAGGTTAACTGTCTCCAATACAAATTAATTCATGTTTTTTGTATTAGAATATCATATTTTTATTTGCTTTAAATTTATTTGAAATATGTATTGACCAAATCGGTTTATTGCAATATGATTATATTGACCGAATCGGTTTATAAAAATATGAGGTGAGTTCTTTTGGAAAAGTTTTTTAATTTACCGGTAGATAAACAAAACACAATAATTGATGCCGCTCTCAAAACCTTCGGCACCAATGGCTATAAAAAGACATCCGTAAGTGATATTGCAGCCAGCGCTGGAATTTCAAAAGCAATGGTATTTCACTATTTTGGCACAAAAAAATCATTATATCTTTATTTGATTGAACTGTGCGGCAATATTATCATGAATGAAATTAATGAAAAGTTTGACAGCACTCTGACTGACTTCTTTGACAGAATCCTGCTTTCAACTGATATCGAAATTTCGGCTATCAAAAAACATACTGCAATTCTAAACTTTTTAACCAGTATGTATTTTGAAACTGATGAAGAGGTAAAGGATGATATAAAGTCGATATTGGCCCAGGGCGATGGATTTAGAAATAAAATTGCATTTGATGGAATTGATTATTCAAAATTTAAAGAGGGAATAGATTTAAAGCTTGTTATGAAAATGCTTATGTGGATTGCAGACGGTTTTACGAATCAATTATCCAATAATAAAGAAGTTGATTTTGATGAGATATCCAAAGAATTTTATGACTGCATGAATCTGCTTAAGAAAAACTTTTACAAAGAAGAATATATTTAACGGGCTATTATCTCAAATATTTATTAAGAACATATCTGATAATTTCAGATTGTTATAAAATTATTATTGAAATGTGAAAAGTGACCTGGGTGGCACCAAAAAAGGAGGATTAATCTATGAATGTCGTTGAAATTAAAAATCTCACAAAATATTATGGCAAAGCAAGAGGTATTATTGATGTGAATCTTAACGTAGAGCAGGGAGAGATTTTTGGATTTATCGGTCCCAATGGGTCTGGAAAGTCCACTACCATCAGAACTCTGCTGGGGCTTATATATCCATCCGGCGGAAGTGCCGCAATCTTTGGGAAAAGCTGCATACAGTATCCTGAAATAAGAAAAGAAGTGGGGTACCTGCCTTCTGAAGTGTTTTATTACGACAACATGAGGGTTATAGATCTGCTTAAGTATTCTGCCAGCTTCTATAAAAAGGACTGCACCAGGAGGATAAATGAACTTGCAGAAATAATGGATTTAGATTTGAAGAAGAAGATTGATGACCTTTCCTTTGGAAATAAAAAGAAAGTTGGTATAGTTCAGGGACTGCTTCATGAGCCTAAACTTATTATTTTAGACGAGCCTACCAGTGGTCTTGATCCTCTTATGCAGCAAAAATTCTTCGACCTTATAGGTGAGGAAAATAAAAAAGGTGCAACTGTATTCTTTTCATCCCACATTCTCAGTGAGGTTCAGAAGATGTGCAGCCGGGTAGCCTTTATCAAAGAAGGAAGAATCATTAAGCTTGAAAAAATGAGCACTCTTCAGGAGAACAGCTATAAAAGAATCAGTATTGAAGCCAAATCTCAAATTAGTAAGGAATACTTTAATATAAAGGGTGTCAGTGATTTCACAGTAAAGGGGAATACAGCTGATTTCATATTTAAAGGAAATCTAAACTCTATCATGAAGAAAATAGCTGAAATTGAGCTGCGTAATATTTCCATTGATGAGCCGGACCTTGAGGAAATCTTCATGCATTATTACGCAAAGGAGGAATAGCAGTATGAATATGTATCTGCATGAACTTAAGTCTCTGCGAAAATCGGTATGTATATGGGCATGTGTCCTGATTGCGCTGGCTGCAATCTTCCTTTCCGTATATCCGGGAATGGCAAATGATGCTGCAGACTTTAAAAAACTTATTGCCAATTATCCTGCACCGGTACGGGCAATGCTGGGTATTAATCTTGATTATATAACATCAATTTTAGGATTTTATTCTATGATATTTTCCTTTATTGTTCTCTGCGGTGCCATACAGGCCATGAACCTGGGCGTTTCCATACTATCAAAGGAATCCAGGGAGAGGACAGCTGATTTTCTTCTCGTAAAGCCTGTGTCCCGCTGCGCCATAGTCACTGCAAAGCTAATGGCTGCTTTTACTGCGATTCTCGCTACAGATTTACTTTTCTTCGCTGCAACAACTTTAATGGCAAATGCGGTGAAGACTGCGGATTTTGACGGAAAGCTGTTTTTTATGATTAATCTTACCATGTTTTTTCTGCAGCTGATTTTTCTTGCCCTGGGATTAGCAGTTTCAGTATTTTTCAAAAAGCTGAAATCTGTGCTCCCAATTTCCCTTGGGGTGGTTATCGGGTTATACATGATCGGCACTCTGATATCCATAGGCAAGGATGAGGATGCGGTTCGCTTTTTATCTCCTTTTAAATATTTTGATGTAACCTATATTATTAAAAATGCAGGCTATGAGACTCCATACCTTATTGCCAGTGCTGCCATTATAATTATTTCTATAGTTACAGCTTATATCATCTATATAAAGAAGGATATCCACGCCGTCAGCTAGAGTGCTGCCGGATTTGATACAAGGAGGTCTGATTATGAATATTTTTATAAGAGAACTTAAGGCTAACAGAAAAGCCCTGATAATATGGAGCATATGCATGGTTTTGGGTGTTATGAGCGGCATGGCCAAATATACGGCTTATTCTTCCAGCGGAGCCAGCAGCCAGATTTTCGACAAACTGCCTTATTCACTGAAAGCTCTGCTTGGTATGGGTTCCTTTGAAGTCACCAAAATGAGCGGTTTTTTTGCAATGCTTTTCCTTTATATTGAGCTTACAGTTGCCATTCATGCAGTGCTGCTGGGAAATGGGATAATTGCTAAGGAAGAGCAGGATAAGACTACGGAATTTCTTATGGTTAAACCGGTGCCTCGAACTGCCATAATTACTGCCAAACTGCTGGCTGCACTATTTAATATTGTGATCATTAACCTGGTTACTCTTGTTTCCTCAATATTGATGGTTGGTGCCTATAACAGGGGAAAAGATATAACCGGTGAAATAATGATGTTTTTCCTGAGTCTGTTTATAGTCCAGCTGATTTTCTTATCCCTGGGTGCTTTGGTTTCATCATTTATAAAAAAACCGAAAGCCTCAGGCTCCGTTGCCACCGGAATAATGTTTGGCTCATTCATAATAGCCAAAATAACGGATTTAACTGATCGTGTTAATCTTATAAATGTATTTTCACCCTTTAAATATTTCAGCTATGCAGATATTGTAAATGGAAAAGGACTAAGCCCATCTGCCGCTGTGCTTTCCATTATACTAATAGCCTTATTTTTCGGCTTTACTTACTTCTTTTACACGAAA
>JAJBWD010000446.1:0-4772 GCA_032907345.1 Bacillota bacterium
AGGAGTATATTGTTCTCTTTTATTTTGTTCCTTTATCCAACTCATTATTGTATTTGATACACATTTAGACAGTATTTTTAATTTCTGCCTGTCTCTTTGTAAGTACTCCCTCAGTTCTTCCGGTATTGTAAATACAATATGCCTATGTCTCACATTTATTAAGTTTCCCAGCATATTTTCTATCCAATTATCCACATATATTTTCCCACAGGAAGTACAAAATCTGCTTTTGCATGTAAATCCAATTTTTTTAGTCTCATTGCATTTATCACACTTTAGCTCAATGTATCCGTTTTTTATATCTCCACATTTTAATACTTTTTCAACTTCTCTTTTAACATTAGTTCTTATTCTGTTTCCATAGTTTCTTAAGAAACCTTCCCAATGATCTTCAAGTATTTGTCGTACCTTACTTTCCATATATACCTCGTTATAGTGTTTGTATAGATTATACTTTACCATTTTTTAAGGGTGGAAGCCAGATTTCATCAGGCCTCCACCCTTAAATTTTTTTATACTTTCCTATACAATAAAAAAAATAGCCTTACGGCTATTTGGTGGAGATAATGAGACTCGAACTCATGACCCCCTGCTTGCAAGGCAGGTGCTCTCCCAACTGAGCTATACCCCCATATGGTGGACCTTCAGGGACTCGAACCCCGGACCGACCGGTTATGAGCCGGTTGCTCTAACCAACTGAGCTAAAGATCCATACCTGGCGATGACCTGCTCTCCCACAGAGCCTCCTCTGCAGTACCCTGGGCGCTTTGAAGCTTAACCTGCGTGTTCGGAATGGAAACGAGTGTTACCTTCAAGCAATAGTCACCAGATATTTTATATTATATTAACATTAAATAATAATGTCAATACCTTTCAAAAAAGAGTATCCACATTATTTTATAATATGGATACGATGAATTTATTCTAATGTTATAACAGTTCCGCTTTCCCCTTTTAATGCAAGTTTTGCTTTATCAAGTGACGCAATAAGTGCCTTTCTTCCATTTTTTGATTCAGCAAATTTCAAAGCGGCCATAACTTTTGGGAGCATACTTCCTTTAGCAAATTGTCCTTCTTTAATATATCTTTTAGCATCTGCTGCTGTCAGTTTATCTAAATTCATTTGATTTGGCTTGCCAAAATTTATTGCAACCTTATCAACAGCAGTTAATATTATAAGCTCATCTGCATCAATATCCTCTGCTAATTTTTCTGATGCAAAATCCTTATCAATTACTGCTGCAACTCCCTGAAGTCTTTTATCTGCAAGTTCTATTACGGGTACCCCGCCGCCGCCAACAGTAATAACTACATTTCCACTGTCAACTAATGTCTTTATGGAATCCAATTCTACTATTTTTTCGGGAAGTGGTGATGCTACAACCCTTCTGTAACCTCGTCCTGCATCCTCTACCATTACATAGTTCTTTTCTTTCTCCAGCTGCTCTGCCTCTTCTTTTTCATAGAATGGTCCTATAGGCTTTGTTGGATTCTTAAATCCAGGATCATCTTTATCTACAACAACCTGTGTTACAAGGCTTACTACAGGCTTATTTATTCCTTTTTTCATTAATTCTTCTCTTAGAGCCTGCTGTATATGATATCCTATCATTCCCTGGCTCATGGCACCACAAACATCAAAAGGCATAGCCGGTGTTATCTTGCTTGAATATTCATTTTGAATTACAATTCTTCCTACCTGAGGCCCATTTCCGTGAGCAATTATTACCTGATATCCATCTTCAATTAAATCTGCAAGATGCTTTGTTGTTTCTTTTACAACTTCTAACTGTGCCTCCGCAGTTGCTTCCTTTCCTTCAGCCTGAAGTGCATTTCCACCTAAGGCTACAACTACTTTCTTCATTTTATTCCTCCTGATTACTTTTGAGATAAAATTCCAAGAGACAAGCTCTTGGAATTTTACAGTGACATATATTTTTAGTAAATATTGTGGCCTTATTTATCTTCCAAGTGTAGCAACCATTACTGCTTTTATTGTATGCATTCTGTTTTCTGCCTCATCAAATACTACTGAATGCCTGCTTTCAAATACCTCATCTGTAACTTCCATGGATTCTAACCCAAATTTATCAAATATATCTTTTCCAACTTTTGTCTTTAAATCATGGAAGGATGGCAGGCAGTGTTCAAATATTACCTTTTCATTTCCTGTCATTTTTACCATTTCCATATTTACCTGATATGGTCTTAATAATTTTATTCTCTTTTCCCATACTTCATCCGGTTCTCCCATGGAAACCCAAACGTCTGTATATAAAACATCAGCATTCTTTACTCCTTCTGCAACATTTTCAGTTACAGTGATTTTTGCTCCAGTTACCAAAGCGACTTCTTTACATTTTGCAACTAATTCTGCTTCCGGGAATAGCTCTCTTGGTGTTACAATTCTAAAATCCATTCCCATCTTTGCTGCTCCAATCATAAGAGCATTAGCCATATTGTTTCTTCCATCTCCACAGTAAACAAAAACTATCTTATTTAATGGCTTATCAAAATGCTCCTGAATTGTTAAGAAATCAGCTAATACCTGGGTGGGGTGGTCCTGTGTTGTAAGACCGTTCCATACCGGAACTCCGGAATACTTTGCAAGATCCTCTACCACTGATTGATCATATCCTCTGTATTCTATTCCGTCATACATTCTTCCAAGAACTCTTGCAGTATCTGCTATTGATTCCTTTTTACCCATCTGTGATCCTGTAGGGCCAAGGTATGTTACATGTGCTCCCTGATCCAGTGCCCCTACTTCAAATGCGCATCTTGTTCTTGTTGAATCTTTTTCAAATAAAAGAACTATGTTCTTTCCCTTTAAAGTCTGCTGTTCAGTACCTGTATATTTAGCTCTCTTTAAATCCCTGGCTAAATCCAGAAAGTAATTGATTTCCTTTGGTGTGAAATCCATCAGTGTTAAAAAGCTTCTGTTTCTTAAATTAAATGACATAATAATCTCTCCTTTATTTGTGTATTATATATTATTTTAAGTCTTCCCTAAATAGCGGCATACTCATACATCTTGGGCCGCCTCTTCCTCTTGAAAGTTCAGATGAAGGAATGACATGAAGCTTAAGTCCGTAACTTTCAAGGATTTTATTTGTAACATGATTTCTTGAGTAAACCACAACTTCTCCCGGTGCTATTGCAAGAGTATTTGAGCCGTCATTCCACTGCTCTCTTGCAGCATGAATTGGGTCTCCTCCTCCGCACCTAATAAGCGTTACTTTTTTATTTAAATATGTTCCCAGGATATTTTCCAGTGTACTTTTTTGTTTAACTACATTCAAGCCATTTCTTGAATTTTCATCCTTTGTTATAGTATAAACAGTTAATGGGCCTTCTATTTCAGGATGAATTGTAAATTTATCATAATCTACCATAGTAAATACGGTATCTAAATGCATGAATGCTCTTGATGGCGGTATATGGAAAGCCAATACTGTCTTAAAGCCTGCATCAGAATTAAATAATCTCTTGCAAACTTTTTCTATTGAGGCTGAATCTGTTCTCTGAGATATACCAATTGCTACTACATCTTTGCTGAGTATCAGTTCATCTCCGCCTTCCAAAGCTGTGGTATCATTTCTGTCAAACCAGAGAGGAAGATCTGCTCCCTTATATCTCGGATGATTTTCAAAAATATATTTGGCAAACAGTGTCTCTCTGTTTCTTGTTTCAGTTCTCATGTGATTAAGAGTTATTCCATGTCCTATTGTAGCAAAGGGATCTCTTGTAAAATATAAGTTTGGCATTGGGTCTGTAATAAAAGGATAATTTGAATTTACCTGATCATACAGTGAATTTCTTTCAAAATTCTTTAATTCCTCTTTCCTTATTCCTGCCATCATTTTATCTATCATATCTTTATTACTAAATCCAGTCAAATAATCAATGAGTGCCTCCTTAAGTGCTTCACTTTCAACTTTTGATTCATTTACAAACTGACTTAAAAAATTGTACTTTACCTTTGGATCAGAAACAGCTTCTGCTGCCAGCTCTTCCAGGTATAAAACCTCTACGCCGGAATTTCTAAGTTCCTGTGCAAAAAAATCATGCTCTTCCCTGGCAATCTTTAAATATGGAATATCATCAAATAAAAGCCTTTCCAGCAGTGCTGGTGTTAAATTTTCGATTTCCTGTCCAGGCCTGTGAAGAAGGACGCTTTTAAGTTGTCCAATTTCAGATGTCACATTTAAAACCTTTTCTCCCATAACCATATCCTCCCGATTATTATATTTTAGTAACCACCATGGTGGTTAGTTTTTACACTTTGATTATAGAAAATTAAAATACCCATGTCAAATACTTTTTTATCAAGTATTTTCTCAGCCTTGAATAATTATTCATAAGTATATGTAACAGTTTTCATATTATTATGTCTTTATTATTTCAAATACTACCTGAGATATACATAATAAATTTATCAAACATATTTTTATCTATTTTCAAAGTAAAATGTAACTGTTGTTACCAATTGGAAATTTTTCTCATATTATAAATATACATAAAACTTTTTAAAAACTTTTTTAAGCCTCTATTTATAACTTTCCAGAAGGCGGCACATTAGATTCTCATCCAGGTTGCCTCCTGATACAATAAGGACTACATTTTTGCCTGCAAATCTTTCCTTATTGTCAATAAACGCTGCAGTGGTTGCGGCCCCTGCTGGCTCCGCTACTACTTTATCCTTTAAATACATCACTTTGATAACTCCAATAGTTGTTTATTAATGAATTAGTTGACTTTAATCATATCCT
>JAJBWD010000447.1:0-6783 GCA_032907345.1 Bacillota bacterium
AGGAATTCCTGCATCCGCATACAAGATCATCAACTGTTAAATCCTCCGGAATCCCCTTTATCAAATCATCATATAGTTCCCACATAATATACTCTCCTTTTACAGTTTAAGTAAATCCTCCGTGATGAGTTCACCGCCCCGGAGACGGCTTCTTAGCATCATCAATGTACTATCAAGCTTTTCAATGGCCGGAAGACTCCGCTTCTCAGCATCAGTAATTTTAATTATCTTATATATTCCGCCATTTTTAATAACGATACGTTTGTCGCTGCTTACTGCCAGGAGCGGATCATGAGTGGAAACGAAAATAATCTTTTCCTTTTTGGCTAAAATCTCTATTGCCTGCCGCCTGTCAATTCCTGCATTTTCAATTTCATCAATTAACACAATTGGGGACTGGCTTATAAAAGCTGTGTCTGCAATCATAAGAGCTCTTGACTGTCCGCCGCTGAGCTGGGTAACTTTTGTGTTTTCTGAAAATTTTTCTCCTGCCAGGTCATTTGCACACTTAAAACACTTTTCTACAACTTTGTCCAGATCTTCTGCCATTCTGCTTTTTGCATGCATCTCCAGAAATTCACGGACAGTTAGATCCATAACAAAATTCATATTTTGTGAAAGCTGGGCCACCAGTTTACCTTCCAGATCAAACCGCTTCATCTCATCAATTTCAGCTTCATTTATCAGTATCCGCCTGCCTGTCGGGGTATCCCCCTGGGCAAGACACTCGATGTCGCCAAGCAGTCTGCTTTTGCCGGACCCTGTAGGGCCAACTATACTTATAATTTCTCCGGTACTGATAGTCAGGCTTATGTTTTCAGCTTCTTTTGATTTATTAAAACCACCCAGGATTGTTATGGAGGAAACAGAGGCTTGTGATGCCTGAGATCTTAAGAATGTTTCAAGAAATTCACAAAAGTTCATCACTAAACCATGCTTATCAAGTCCAAATTCATTTAAGCTTTCCTGATCAACCTCTTCTAAGGCCTGGATCAGAGGCTTTTTTTTAGGAAGGGCATTGAGCCGGAAATTTATAAGAAAATCTTCAGCAACAGGATATTTCTTTATTACATCTTCAAGATTCTTTTTGTTTATAAAATCCTCTAATTCCTGTGCCATCATATTTTTTTAAACTCCATTTTTTTCATCATTCCCATTTGAAAAGTCTCTCCTATTTTTGTTTCACCTGTACAATATGAGCATACAGCTGCAGGTGTGGTAAACCTAAGCTTCATGTCTTTGAGTGTATGGATATCCCGGGCCTGCTTCAAATATTTTGAAAGCAAAAATGATCCCTGTCCGGTGATGCCATTAACAAATACCACCTTTGCTGATGAATTCATCTGCTTTATATTAAAGGCAAATACTTCCCGTTCCGCCTGAGAAACGATGTCACCCTTTGTTACGGCTATAATATCAGCAAACCTCAGCATGGGGCCTATCTTTCTGGGAGTATTTATACCTGACAGATTGTCTATGACACACATTGAAAGTATTCCGCTGATGTAGGGAGAGCAGCGGTTGCAGAGTCCTGCACTCTCAGTTATCAGCATATCAAAATTAGAACTAAGTCCCCACTGAACGGCATCCTCTATATTGCTGACAAAAAAATGGTCAGGGCATATTTTCCCGGAAAACCCTGTTTCTGCCGGAATATTTGCTTCAGCATAGCGCAGATTATCAAATGAAGTAAGGCAGTCGAATTTTACGACTCCAATACTCTCCTTCGGCATATTCATACATTCAACCAGCTTTAAAATTACTGAGGTTTTTCCCGAAGAGGGAGGTCCTGCAACAGTTACTAGCTTCATCTCAAATCCTCCTTTAAGCTGTATAATGACAAAACCATGCCTCGGCACAGTTTTGTCATTTTCTTATTAATTATTTTTTAAGTGTAGAATTTTTTACTAATTCTTTATACTGGTCTTCAGTCAGCTTGCTGTGATAGAATAGGTCATAAAATTTTACTGTTTCATTATATACATCATACTTTGCCTTGTCCGGATATAATAACTGAGTAATCCAGATCATACCAAGGTAACGGTTTACTGATGGAGGGAAGCCCATCCAATTATATGGAGCACTTGGAACTTCATAGTATTTTCCATTTTTGATTGCATTAAGTTTCTGCCATGCGGAATTTCCTGCAACTGTGCTGTAAATGCTGCCTGGAGCAAAAACAATTACATCAGGATTCCATAAAGAAATCTGCTCCATATCCACCGGATTTCCGGTTCCCTTGCTGGAAGGGTCTTTAACAACAGCAAGATTATTGCTGACCATGTCTAAAATTTCAGCATGGAAAGAACCTTTAGCAATTACACTAAGACCGTCATCACCGGAGCAATATAGAAGTTTAGCCTTTCCGCTGTCTCCTATGGTTTTCATAAGATCCTGTGTGTTTTTAAGTGTTTCTTCGCAGTACTTAGCCAAAGCTTCACCCTGAGTTTCTCTTCCCAGGAGCTTGCCCAGTGTTCTAAAAGCCTGGGGCATTGTAGCTGTGGTAGCTTCAACGTGAATAGCAGGTATATTGACCTGTTTCGAAATTTTATCCATGTCTTCTACTATTGTTTTTTTAGATTCACCGATATCAATAATAACCTGCGGATTAACTTTTGCTATTTCCTCAAGATTCAGATTTTTGCCTCCATAAAACTGACCAAGAGTAGGAAGATTGTAGTATTTTGAATCAATATATTTTTCAGCATCTTTGGACCATTTGTCAGATACCCCTACAAGCATGTCAGGAGCCAAAGCAAAAAGTACGATTTGAGCCAGAGATCCTGATGCTGCTATTTTAGTAATTTTTGCCGGAAGTTCTACCTTACGATTTGCAGAGTCAGTAAAAGCAACCTTATCACTGACAGGTGCAGCCGTTGATTTTGCTTTGCTGCAGCCGGCTAACATTGATATCAGCATACAGGCGATTAACAGGGCTGCAAAGATTTTTTTCTTTTTCATTTGAATTCCCCCTAAAATAATTTAATATAATTAAGACCAGAACTAATCACGGTCATAATCTTCATGAATAATACATTCCGGTATGCAGACTTTTATCTTTCCTCTGTACAAAGACTGCATATCAACATCTATGCCATAGAGCGATTGGATCAGGGCTTTATTGAAAATATCAGAAGTTATGCCTCTTGCCAGTACTTTTCCATCCTTCAGCGCCAATACAGCATCTGAAAACTCAAAAGCCTGTTCCGGATTGTGCATTGACTGAACTATTGTATACCCATCTTTTGCCAGAGATTTTATTACACTCATTACCCGAACCTGATTGCCAAAATCTAAGTTTGCAGCAGGCTCATCCATAATCAGAACTTTTGTCTCCTGGGCCAGGGCACGGGCTATCAGAACAAGCTGTCTCTCACCGCCGCTAATCTGGGTATAACCCCTGTTTTTTAAGTGTTCAATCCCCAGTCTTTCCAAAGCTGCCTGAACCAGTTTAATCTGCTTTTTACCAGGGCTGGATATGGCTGAAACCTGAATGGATGTACCCATCAAAACCATGTCAAAAACGCTGAAATTGAAGGATGGATAGTGGGATTGCGGGATATAGGCCACCAGTTTTGCCATTTCCCTGATATCAATCTCTTTTATATCAATGCCATTTATAAGTATTTTCCCCTTGTAGCCACTCTGCAGGCCCAGTATACAGCGGAACATGGTACTTTTCCCCACACCATTTGGTCCCAGAATAGACAACAATTGATTATCCTCAGCTGTAAAACTAACGTCATTAAGAACTTGATGATCTCCATAACTAAAACTAAGATTTGATACTTCTATACTCAATATGTCTCCCCCCTTCTTGTAATAAGATAGATAAAGAAAGGAGCTCCTATAAATGCGGTAAGGATGCCCAGCGGAATTTCCACAGCAAGAAGGTTCCTTGAAACATTATCCACCACCAGAAGGAAAATTGCCCCAAGCAGCATGGAAGCAGGCATCAGATGCTTGTAGTTGTTCCCTACAATTTTTCTGGCCAGGTGCGGTATAACCAGGCCTACCCAGCTTATCATGCCGCTGACTGATACACTGGCGGCAGTTACCAATGTAGCAAAAATAATCACAAGAAGACGTATCCTTTTGGTATTAACACCCATGGTTCTGGCTTCATCATCACCCATGGTGAGGAGATTAAGCTGCCATTTTAAAAGATATAAAATGATAAGTCCTGATGCCATTGGGATAATTGCAAATTCAATCTGCTTCATCTCAGCTCCTGCCAGGCTTCCTATAAGCCAGTATGTAATAGCCGGAAGCTGGTCATTGGGGTCTGCAACCAATTTGATATAGGATGTACCGGCGGAAAAAAGGGAACTGACCATAATACCGGATAGTATCAACCCCAGAATATCTTTGCCTTTAGCCCTTTTACTTATAAAGTAAACCAGACCCACAGAAATCAGACTGAAACAAAATGCGCTGACTGTAACCATACGGCTGTTGCGGTAAAGCAGGATAGCCAGTGCTGCGCCGAAAGCTGCACCTGCTGAAGCTCCCAAAATATCCGGGGCTGCCATGGGATTTTGAAAAATTCCCTGATAGGATGCTCCGGCAGCGGACAGGCAGCAGCCTACAAGACAAGCCAAAATAATCCGGGGCATACGTACATTAAACAGAATAGCTTGAGTCTGATCCGTCCAATAATGCTTTACAGGATAGAATTTGGAAAGAATCATTGTGAAAAGATCCTTAGTTGGTATAGGATAACGGCCAAGCTGGAAGGAAATGATAACGGTTACTATAAGAATAATTACAAGACTGAGAATCTTAACCTTATATAAATTTTCTGACTTTGATGTTAACATCTTTTTCTTCCTTCTTTCTTACAGCTTCAATCTATTATGTTCCATATTTTATTCATGTTCTCATTATATGTTTGACTGTTTGTCCTATATTCGTCATATTTTTAACAGTTGTCTAAAAGCGTAGTGTCAAAGAAAAGTACAATCCTGCTAAATCTGACAAATTATTAATGGTTTCGCAAATGCAAAATAGCATTATTTTGTTAACTTTTTCACTATTTTTTATGGTTTTAAAATTTAATTAAAAATAACTAAACCTAACTTAAACAATCTCAACACAATATAATAGATTATAAAATAATCCGCATATTTTGTCAATTGAAAATGTAAACCTTGTCATATAAAATTTAAAATCGGTTTTATTATTACATTAAAATTAAACAGCTGCAGGGTAAAATCCAAATACAGCTGCTTATAAGCATCATATTTTTTACTGGTTAATTATTGAATAACCGGGCAAAATAAATATATGCATACTAAACAGCTTAAAAACAGATTCTCTTTATATTTTTCTTTAAAATTAATTATGTTTTATGGTAAAATATTATTATAAAATACAAAAGCAGGTGAAATGAATGAATGAAGATATCTTATATAAACCGGAGGAGATTGCGCAAAAGCTAAAGATAACAAAAGGTACTGTTTATGAATTTATTAAACGCGGAGAGCTTGAGGCTCACCATATAGGACGGCATATTCGTATATCTGACACTCAGCTTGAAACTTATCTTTTAAAATCTAAAGGTTATGAAAATGTATATGAGGCAGCCATAAATCATGAAAACAATGAAACCTTTGCAAACATCGGTCCGGTGAGAATCAGTGTTAATACCTCTCTGGAGGGAAATGTTAAAGTATCCATCCGCCCGGAAAATATTATTTTAGCTAAGGGCGCATTTGTCAGCAGTGCCAGAAACATCCATAGAGGAAATGTAATTGACATTATGGATGCTGAAGGCGGTGCAATCGTAGTTGTTAATATCGGCATCCCTATAAAAGCCCTTATAACTATAAAATCTTTAAAAGAAATGGGTATTGAGAAAGGGACAGAACTAAATGTTATTTTCAAAACTATGTCTGTAATGGTTTATAAATAGAAGTGTTTATAATAAAAAACAGTATTATCTGATTGATACAAAAAAAGTATCCGTTTTCTAAAAAACAGATACTTTTTTTGCTGCTTCTCCATCTTTAATTATTTCCCTGCCATCCATGACATTTTCACCCCAATTGCACATTTTACATTCTTAGAATCTTTCCTGGCAGATCCTCAGGACGAATATCAACCTCAACCTTTTTCAAATCATCTTCAAAATTATTAAGTTTTCATTAGGTATGAAAACAGGGTTTTGTGCCCCTGTCTTGATAGAATTTTGCAATTAAAACTGCTTTAATCAAAAGGACTCATCTGCAATGCATTATAAAATTCCTTATCAAGGTAGTGTGTAAACTTCAATTTATTATCTATTTTAAATTTTATCACTGCTTTTTTTAAGCTATTTTCATAAATTCCATCAAGTTTTCCGGAATAGTATCCTCTATCCTTCAATCTTCTCTCCACTTCAAACACATCGGCTCCCCTATCCCCCGGTGCTAATGTTCTAAAAGCATTCCTGTCAAGCCCATAGGATCCTCCATAAATTACTACATCAGTACCACAATTAACATATCCATACAATTCGTTTACATCAGAATTAAACATTCTGATACATCCATGTGAATCAGGATTATTAATCGTTACCGGTTTATTAGTGCCATGGATGCCATATTTGCCCCAGGGAACATTTAGCTGCATCCATCTTGTTCCAAAACCCGTTCCCCAATTTGCAGCCTTTGAAACAACTTTCCATGTTCCATAAGGTGAGGGAGTAGATCGTTTCCCGCCTGCTATAGGATAAACTTTTACTACTTTATCAGTATCCTTATCTATTAAATATAGATCAAATTCAGAGATATCTACTAAAAT
>JAJBWD010000448.1:0-4869 GCA_032907345.1 Bacillota bacterium
AATCTTTATATTTAATATTTTTCATTTTATACACACTCCTTTTTTATAATTTTAACATATTTTAGTAATCAATAAAAGTCAAGTTCTATATAGTTATTAAAATATGTTTTTATAATTTTTTATTTGATCTGCCATTTTAAGCATTTCTATTGTTTCATTTAATGTATGTAATGTTACAATATCTATAATAACTTTTTTGCCATTTGATAACGCTGCTTGATTGTTGTCTATATTGTAATGTTCAATATCATGAATATTATGTACTTCATGATCTATATTTGAGAAATAATATATTTTTTCTTCCAATTTTAGCAACCTCCTATTTTATTATACCATTTCTGTTATGGTGAAATTTTATATATTTACTAAACTGATTCTAATATTCTGATTGGTAATATTAAATCTAATTTATTATTTTGCTCTTATAGTCCATCCATAACCTTTAGAATCATATATTTTGAAATATTCATCTTGATTAGGATTCCTAGAACTTGCTTTTCCTTTTTTAGTAAAATAACTTTTCTTATATTTAGGATGATTATAAATACAATTCTGAGCATTATCTAATGTATTAAATATGCCTAATTTCTCGCCTGCATACCATACATTAAATTTTAAATTATTATTCATTGTCTACACCTCTCAATCATTTTTTTCTTATGGTACATGGTAATAACACTAATTTGAAATTTATATTTTTATGATCCTTAATATATTGCATCATATTTTCTTTAGTTCCCTTTGTTATATTTAAAAACACACCATTATGTAAAAGTTCACCTCTTAGCAAAAATATATTTTGTAATTTAGGTAATCTATTAATATGAAGTTGCTCTTTAAGATTTTCTTTAAGTATTTTATATTCTCTTTTAAAACTAGTCATTGTAGAAAATACATTACTAGTTTTACTTTCTGTTTCAATTATCATATTTAGTAATCTCCTTTTTATTAATATTATTTAATTCCCTGCAAATTTACCATAATATTTTTTGTTAACATTCTTAATCATCTCCTATAATTATATTTATCAAGTAATATTGTATTTGCTTTACTTGCTGTTTACAGTATATAACTATAGTTTACTATATACAACCATTGTTAACCAACGCATATTTTAATTACAACAAATTATACTAATATATATTTAATTTTCTTTATTTTCCTCAATATAACTAGTCAATATAAATCTTACCAAATCAGGTAAAGTTATACCTTTAGAATCAGCTATATCTTCAAGTTGTTTTTTAAATTTATTAGTAACTCTAACTGATAATAAAGCTTTCTGTTTTCTACTGTCCATATTATTGTCTCCTCCTATAAAATCATATATATTAGTATAACATAATTTATTATCTCTCATATGTTTAATTACCATTAATCACATTTATTAATTTTTATAACAGAACAGACACTATATAGCCTGTTCTGTTACGGCAAGATTTGACAAGTAATATATAAGATTGATTTTCGCATTTCTTAACGTGCCATCCGTATATTTTTGCTCTATCTCCTGACCCTTGCTATCATATATATTAAACCGACTATAATTCTTTAGAATATAATAGCCTTTATATTCATATGCAGCTACTTCATAGTCTGCGTTATTGAATATATGATCTACTACTCCACGATTGATCTTAACTCTAGTTTTTTCAAATTTTTCTTTTGCTAAATCAACACCTTTGATATCCTGTAAGTATTGATCAAACTCCTTTTTATTATTAATAGAATTAATTTGATTCTTGTATTGCTGTATCCTAGACTTGAATTTGTCAAGTAGCCTATTAGCATATTGTAGCTTCCTATCATATTGTTCCTGCTTCTTGTTGTACTTACCAGCATTTAAATTACCTCTACCAGTGACCATCCATGAAGGATTATTTACTTTGTGTTCTAATATTGCAATATAAGCATCTGTATACTTTCTTTTAAATAATTGTAAATATGTTTTTGCTTTGTATTGAATATATTCTGTGCAGCCTGACATTTTACACAATTCTATTACATCATCATTAGCAGACTGTAAAGTTTCTTGAAGTTCTTTCGTGTGGTCAATATCTTCACTTCTAAACATTGCGTTATTGTTTTCTCGCCGAGACAATTCTTCTGGTACTATATAAGAATTTATGTCATTAAGGTTGATTTCTGGATAAGTAACCTTTTTGGGTTGCTGTGTCTGGGTACTATCTTCTGTTATGGTAGAATTATTAATATTATTGTCTTTAATTTGGAGAACATCTTTTATAAATGCCCTTCTTTCTGCTGTATCTTTGGCACACCATAATTTTTGATATCTTGACCATCTGAAACCATTGGATTTTAATTGTGACAGAACTTCTGCATCTGGTTTGCCGGGAAATATAAGCTCTATTCCGCTTTTTTCTTGATTGTAGTGTACTTGTATGCCTGTTACGGTTAAAGTGCCTGAATCAGCTTCTACGGAAGTATTTTGGGTATTTGTAGTTGCCTGAGTTTCTTTCTTTTTTGTGTCCTTTACTTTTGGATTTTTTACCCTTACCCATTTTTCAACATTTGTTACTTCCTCAACTTCTTTGAGTTCATATATTTTAATATCACCTTTTTCAAGTTCGGATAACATCTGATATTCATATTGATAGTAACTTTTTGGGCTTTTTAGATTCTGATACCCTCTTGACGCTGCTCCTACCAATTCATATATAAACACTTTTCTTGATTCTTCTATACCTTTCCATTTCCCTTTATACATGTTTTCGCTTGTTATTTTCCAATAATGACCATAATATGGAATAGTAATATAATCACCGACCTTAAAATAATTTCTCTTTACTTCTATCATTTTTTTAACTTTCTTTTTAACCTTTTTAATAACTTTCTCCATCTTCTCATTTTTTGATTGTTCTTGTGCTGCTTCTTCGGTTTCTTTTGTACCGTCCCCCATGCCATTCATAGAGTTAACAACCCTCTCCCACCTCAATATCAATTTTTTAAAATCATTGATAACTTTTTCTTCACGCTCTGAGAGTTTTCTTCTTTGTCCATCACTCCATGTCTTATAACCATCTTTGAATTCCATTTTTCCTATATCATATATGTATGACTCGGGAATTTCGCTATATTTTGTTATGGCAGACCCTTTGTCATATATTGATCCTTCTTTTTCAATATGCCATTTACAACGTCCTGGGTTTGCCATGTGAGCTATTGTATATCCTGTTATTTCTTCTTTAGGAATAGTATCTTTAGAGTTTTTAATTTTTTCTATTAAAGCTTTGGCGTTTGCTTCCTCTCCTGCTGTAGCTCCTCTTTTCTGTGTTAAGGCTGATAGTTTCTCTATCTTGTTTTGATCTTCTATGCTTAAACAACCTTTGTAATTATATTTTGTGATCGGTACTCTTTTTGCTTCGTATGGAGTATCAACACATAAAACAAAACCGTTTTTAGTTGCTATTCCTCCCCATCTTGCAGGACTATAATAATCGGTCATTGAATCGCTTTCGTCTGGTTTGTATCCTTTAACTTCCCATCCTCTATCCATTAATTCATGTGCTATTCTTACTTTCGCATCTCTCATTTCATAATAATTTGACACATTACTCACTCCTTTTTATTAATTTCATATGTATTCATTTAAGTATATACATATATAAAATATCTTTGTATATACTTAATCAATACATATTAATCTTTTTCTAAATTGTAAAACTTTTTAGCACTTAATAAAATGGCTTTCCTAGATATTCGGCTATCCTTTAAAATAATATTTAATACTGTTTTGGCGTTTCCTTCTGTACAATCCAAACCATTCTTCTTGAAAAGTTGTTGAATTTCCTTAATAATATTATTCATATTATCACACCTCTTTTATTAATATTATTTTTTGCCTTCTTCTAACGCATTGTATAATTCTTGCATCATTTTTAAGCAAGATTCCATATCTTCATATAAATCTTTCATGTCATAAGGTGATCCATTTGTTCCATGTCCTGTATCATCTAACCATAAAAATGTTTCTTCTGAGCAATCAAAATTATTACATCTTTCTTGAATTTCTTTAACTATATCTTCTGAATTATTAGCTGTTATTGTTATATTAAAATCTTGTCCTGCTGGAGAATAATTTCCAAATGTTAATTCATCTTCATTTACTTGTACCGACCAATCTAATTTTTCAGCTATTTTTATAACGTTTTGTATATCTTTTTTCATGTTAACTCCGCCCTTCAATTTTAATAAAGTTAAATTGTATTTTTAATATTCTACCTTAATACTGCTGCCACTGTTATGGTTAATTTAATACCTTATTTCTAATTGTATATAATAGTCTTGAAAACTAATTGTATAACATGAATGTCTATCCATAATAAACATGTTTACTTTTTTATTAATACTTATGGAATTTGCTCCATCATCGATTACTAGATTATTGTCGAATATATCTATAGATATATTTTCTATGTCCCATTTGCTTGTATTATGCATTCCTACACCATTTTCGCTAGGTATTTCTACAATTGTTTTTGTAGAAATTAATTTATTATTTAAAACACGTTTTATTGATTCTATAGCAGTGTGAAAATTAATTTCTTTTTTCTTTGTATATCTACCTTCCATATATTCTAATTGTATCATAGCGATTCTCCTTTAAAAATATTTTTATTCCTACAGTAAAAATAATGTGCTGTTATGGCTAATTTATTAATTTTATTATATCATATTTTAATACTTTATTACAATTATTAATTTTTATTATCTTATCTATCTTACGATACATAGACATGGCTTAATATGATCTATAGTAAAATTAAATCCAGAAAATATAGTATTTAAATTTTGTTCTGCTTCTTGATCTGTATTTGCCTTTATGTAGCCATTCCTAAAGTAATATAC
>JAJBWD010000449.1:0-7381 GCA_032907345.1 Bacillota bacterium
ATATTTCCAATAATAATTATTGTGATATAATAAATAATAGTATATATTGTATATAATTTTTAGGTATAAAGGGTGATTTAATGAGTGATGACAGATATTTATTAAGTTCAGTATATAATACATTAGAAGTATTAGATTTATTAAGTAAACATGAAGAACTGGGAGTTGCCGAAATAAGTAATGAACTGGATATGGGGAGAGCCAGTGTTTTTAGAATGCTTTATACTTTAGAAAAAAAGGAGTATGTCCATAAGACTTCCAATGCAAAGTATAAGCTGGGAATAAAATTTGCCCATTACGGTTCTATTGTATTAGAAAGACAGAATTATGTTTCAATTGCTAAACCATTTCTGCAAAAATTAAGGGATAAACATAATCTGACGACTCATTTATCTATTTTAGATGAAGATGACAATTCCAATATCATAGTTATGGAAAAGGAACTAAGTAAATCTGCTATTCAAATGACATCAAAAATAGGCTCAAAAATGCCGTCATATTGTACTGGAACTGGGAAAACCTTATTGGCAAGCCGTTTGAATGAAGAATTTGAAAGTTTAATTAAGTCTTATTCCTTAAACAAACTTACAGATACCACCATAACAGATAATGATAAATTAATAGAAGAACTAAAAAGGATTCAGAAGCAGGGATATGCAGTGGATTTAGAGGAAAGTGAATTTGGACTTATATGCTTTGCAGCTCCTGTAAAGGACATTACTGGTAAGACAGTTGCAGCAATAAGCGTTTCAGGGGCAGCTGAAGTAATGAGAAAAAATAAGGAGCCTTTAGTAGATTCTGTAAAAGAAACAGCCAAGGAAATATCAAATGCAATGGGATATAAAGGATTATAATTAATATCTCCGGTAATAAAATATTGCCGGAGATATATTTATATCATATATAGAAACAGTGGTTCTATATATGATATAATAAAACATGAAATGATCACATAAAGGAGAGATTTTGATGGATAAAGAAAAAATTATAGATCTTCGTTCTGCTATTGAATTGCTGAAATCAATACCGGGACAATTAATTGAGACAGACAAACAAGCAGACCCTGATGCTGAATTATCAGGAGTCTACCGCTATGTGGGAGCGGGGGGAACAGTAATGCGTCCTACTCAAATCGGACCTGCTATGATTTTTAATAATATTATGGGGCATGAAGATGCCAGAGTAATCATAGGAGTATTAGCCAGCCGGGAAAGGGTAGCCTTAATGCTGGGCACAGAACCAAAAAGACTTGGATTTCTTTTAAATGAAGCAGTTAAAAATCCTATCGAACCTGTAACTATATCACAGGATAAGGCTTTATGTCAGCAGGTTATCCACTACGCATCAGATCCGGACTTTGATATAAGAAAACTTCTGCCTGTTCCAACAAATACAGAAGAAGATGCAGGACCATATATTACTATGGGCATGTGCTATGCGTCTGATCCGGAAACAAATGAGTCGGATATAACGATACATCGTTTATGCCTTCAAAGTAAAGATGAAATCTCCATGTATCTTGTGCCGGGATCCCGCCATATAGAGGTATTTCGTAAAAAAGCAGAGGATGCAGGTAATCCGCTTCCTATTTCTATAAGTATAGGAGTTGATCCTGCAATACAAATTGCTGCCTGCTTTGAACCGCCCACAACACCACTTGGCTACAATGAATTAGGAGCAGCAGGTGCTATTAGAAATGAAGCAGTACAGCTGGTTCAATGTTTGACTATAGATGAAAAGGCTATTGCAAATGCTGAATATGTTATAGAAGGAGAATTAATACCTGGGGTACGTGTAAGAGAAGATCAAAACACAAATACAGGCAAAGCTATGCCGGAATTTCCAGGATATACCGGACCTGCCGTAACAGAGCTTCCGATAATTAAGGTAAAAGCAATTACCCATAGAGTAAATCCAATTATGCAGACCTGTATAGGACCCAGTGAAGAACATGTCAGCATGGCAGGAATACCAACTGAAGCCAGTATATTGCAGATGGTTGAAAAGGCTATGCCGGGACGTTTATTAAATGTATATGCTCATTCATCAGGCGGAGGAAAATATATGGCTGTAATGCAGTTTAAGAAAAGTCAGCCCAGTGATGAAGGACGTCAGAGACAAGCTGCCTTATTAGCTTTTTCAGCTTTTTCAGAACTTAAGCATGTAATTATAGTTGATGAAGATGTAGATTTGTTTGACAGCAATGATGTTTTATGGGCTCTAAACACTCGTTACCAGGGAGATGTTGATACAGTGTTCATTCCAGGTGTGCGCTGCCACCCATTAGATCCAACCCAGAATCCTGAATATAACCCACAGCTCAGGGATAAAGGTATTTCCTGTAAAGTAATTTTTGACTGTACAGTTCCATTTCATTTAAAAGATCATTTCCAAAGAGCAAAATTTAAAGATGTAGATCCAAGACCCTTCGCTCCTGCACTATTTGATAAAGAGAAATTAATTAAATGATACAAATAAATAAAAAATCAAATCGCATAAAGTTAAGTCTTAAGGCAATTGAAATGGGGAAAGATTTATGTATAATCCTGACAGGAGGAGAAGCCCATCTGGGGTCTGTAACAGTTGGAAACAGTAAGATAGCTAGTGAAACATTTTCATTTAAAAACCATAAGGAATATATAATTACAGAAATGTCAGCAGAAATATTGAAGAGAGAGTATTCGGGAAATTTTGTAATCTCCTGCGGTATTCATTTGGATAATATTAGGAAAGAGGAAATATCAGATATTTCTAACATGTGCTGTGAAATGATAAAAGAACTATGCTTAAAGATTAATAGTTAGTCTGCCTAAAGCATTAAAGAAATCTATTATACTAGGAGATGAAAAATGGAAATTGTAATTGGGATTACAGGGGCAACCGGAACTATATATGCAGTCAAATTACTTCAGGCTTTAAAGGATAATAAAAATGTAAATATTCATCTTATTATGAGCCAGTGGGCTAAAAGAAATTTAGAAATAGAAACTGATTATTCACTGGATGAAGTTGAGAATATGGCAGGTTATTTATATGATAACCAGAATTTATCAGCAAGAACATCCAGCGGAACGTTTATCACAGATGGAATGATAATTCTGCCCTGCAGCATGAAAACTCTAAGCTCTATAGCTAACGGTTATGATGACAACCTTATTTCAAGGACTGCTGGAGTAATGATAAAAGAAGGAAGAAAATTAATATTGTGTCCAAGAGAGACACCCCTCAGTTTAATCCACTTAGAGAATATGATTAAATTATCCAGAATAGGAGTAAAAATGATTCCTCCAATGCCGGCTTTTTATAATAAGCCCCAAAGTATAGATGATATAATTAACCATCATGTAATGAAAATTCTTGATCAGTTTGGAATTGAATATGATGAAGCTAAAAGGTGGGATAAATAAAAGAGATGGGAAACCATCTCTTCTTAGTATAATTTCTTGAAAGCTCCCGGTGTGATGCCTTCTATTTTTTTAAATGTAGAGCAGTAATAGCTGGTGTCAGAAAAACCTACAGCCTTAGCAATATCAGCTATTTTCAATTCTTTATTGCTTATCATCATATCTTTGGATTTAGCTATTTTTATTGAGTTAATATATTCAAAGGGCCTGATCTTCAGGTGCTTTTTAAAAAGGTAACATAGATGCTCATCTGAAACACCAATTTTACAAGATAAATCCTGCAGGCTGTTTATTAAATTATAATTATTTTCAATATAAATAAGTACCTGGTCTAATTTTCTGCTTTTGTCCGAAAAAGTTCTGTCCTCTGCAACCCTTGCAAACTGACCTAAAGATAATAAAAGTCCATAAAGAAATTCAGATATCCTTATGTTTTTATCTTTTCTGTTTGAATTTGCGGTATTTAAGCATAGCTTTATCTTTGTATTAATAAGTGTTGGATTCAGTACAAAAAGTACATCAGTGTGGTTTATTCCAAAGGACTGAAGAAGCGGCATTACTCCAAAGCCGCTAAAGGTAATGAAATTTACATTCCAGTCATCTGAAACAGGGTAATAAGTATGCTTTTCATTTGGAAAAAGCAGCATGCCATAATCTTTTTTTACCTTTAATTTTCTTCTGCCGGTCTTCAGTACTCCTTCTCCTGAAGTACAGCCAATCCACTGAAAATATGGATATCCGTTTAACCTTTCGATATGCTTTTGCTGATAATCAAATCCAATGGCTTCCACGAAAAAAGGAAGCTTTTTATATACATCAGGCAGTGAGGAAAATTTCATTTTATTCAAAATATCACCATCTTAATATTTATATATAATTTAAATTAAGTTAATCAGAATAAAGGATTACATAAGTTATATAATATTAATATTCTAATAAATAGATTAACACAAAATCTGAAATTTATAAAGCTGATGAATATTATGAAAATTATTCTTTAATAAAATAATTCAAATATAAGATATCAGAATTACTAATGTTTTATACTACTTTTCTATTGCTCCATTTTCCGCATCTGTCTCCAAAGCAGCCTATTATATTATCAAGATTGCATATATTAATAACCTCACACCTGTTAGAACATCCGCTGCATTCAAAACTTTTTGAGGTAAAATTGCTGTCAGCAATGTCAAAACCTTTGAATATAGAGATCCCGGTTTTCTCAACCTGTTCCTTTGCCAGTATTGCAGCCCCAATGGCACCCATCATATCATAATGCTCCGGAACAAAAACTTCTGTACCCAAAGCTTTCTCAAAGGATGCTTTCATGCCTGTATTGGCTGCAACTCCTCCCTGAAAGAATATTTTCGGCTTAATGTCCTTGCCCTTTGCCACATTGCTCAGATAATTTCTCACTAAAGCATCACATAAGCCTCCGATTATGTCCTTATTACTGAAACCCAGCTGCTGTTTATGTATCATGTCAGATTCCGCAAAAACGGCGCACCTGCCTGCAATCCTCACAGGATTATCTGATCTTACTGCAAAACTTCCAAATTCCTCTATGGGAATGCCAAGCCTTTCTGCCTGCCTGTCAAGAAAGGATCCGGTTCCTGCTGCACAGACTGTATTCATGGCAAAATCATTAACTACTCCATCCCTTAATATTATTATTTTAGAATCCTGCCCTCCAATTTCAAGAATTGTTTTTAAATCAGGTTCTAATCGAAGGGAAGCTACTGCATGGGCTGTTATCTCATTTTTTACTGTGTCTGCACCTATCAGAAAAGATGAAATCTGCCTTCCGCTGCCAGTGGTGCCCGCAGCATTGATTTTTATATCACCGTATTTTTTCTTGAATATTTTAAAGCCTTCCTGAACTGCATTTATTGGCCTTCCCTTGGTTCTTAAGTATATACCATCCATAAAATTTAATTTTTCATCCAGCAGTACAATGTCTGTACTTACTGAGCCTACATCTACCCCTAAATAACACATTTCCTTTTCCTCCTTTCAAGTAAATCTAAAAAAGCCTCAATCCTGGTATCATATCCGGCTTCCCCTGTCATTTCATCCATAATAAGACTCATTATGGGAAAATCACAGTTTTTTGATATGTTAGGAAGAATAGCTTTTGCAACTATTTCAGGCATGCAGCCCATGGGGAATACCTGAATGGCTCCGTCAAAACCTTGTTTTGCAGACAGCATAGCTTCACCAATACACTCTCGTCCGTGGCCTCCTATATAATGGGGGAGATATTTCTTTGATGCCAGCCTTATATCAAGTGAATTTAATTTAAAAGGAGACAGGGCAGCATTTTTAACCCACCAGCTGGGGCATAACTTTTTATAGGAGGATACTCCATAATCCATCAGCTTATCTTCTATATAAAGGTTTGAAAAGGGCTCCATAATATTATATATTTCTCCTATTATGGCTATCTTAAGAGGTTTTTTATTTTTATCTGTATTTATTCCGTTTAATTTCTTAGAATATCTTTTAAGAAGAGAAAGCATTTCAAATCCTCCATGTAAAGTAAGGGCCTTCATCCTGCATTCCCTTAATATATTTTTACATTCTCCCTTATTTATCTCATAGCCTGCCAAGTGTCTAGCTTTTTTATCTATTATGTCTATCAGATTTATTATTTTATAAGCATTTTTCAGAGCATCAGCGATATCTTTACCGGCTATGTCTGTGCCTGGTTTAATTTTCTTAATTCTATTTATAAATTCATTCATTCCAATGGATTTTGGATAATCAAGCACAATAAAATCTATATTATGATCTAAGCTTTTTAGTATATTCATCTGCAGTTCACAGTATTCACCAAATCTGCAGGGCCCGCAGCTGCCGGGAATAAGTACTGTGTCAGCTCCATTTTCTATGCTTTCAATAAAACCTCCCAGCATTATCTTAAAGGGAAGGCATATTTCCTCTGGTGAAAGGGAAGATCCCAGCTCCAGCTCTTTGTGATTTCCGGGGGTGGGAAGGACATATTCAATTTGTAAATCGTCAAATAATGCTTTTGCTGCAAATATTGAATTACCGAAATTAGGAAATGTTATTTTCAATTTTTAATCTTCTCCTTTCCAGCATGTCGGAAAAAGCTTCAATTCTGGTGTCAAAGCCTGCCTCACCGGTTTCTTCATCTATTTTTAATATAAGGAAGGGGAATTCTCCAATTTTATTTTTAATAAGCTCTATAATTACAGAATCAATTCCGCAGCCAAAGGATGACACATATACTATGCCGTCAATCAGTCGGTTTTCTGCAAGATATGTAGAAAATCCAAATATTTCCCGGGCAAATGTCCAAAATGGTCTTTTATAAAGGGACGAAATTTGTTTGATCTTGAGGCTATTATCTACATTCTCTTCAGTAACAACACCTATTCCATGGCTATTGAGTTTTTTTATCAGGTTCATGTTAATAAAGCTGTCATTTACATTGTAGGGGTGACCTGCCAGAGCAACTTTTATAGGGTATTGCATGACTTCTGTATCCCGCTTTTTGGAAATCTGAGCTTCTATGGCTGATTTTAAGGCTCTGTTTATTTTAACTGGGTTTCCTGTTATCAGTTTCCCGGTATTAAAAGCCCACTTCCTTAACATATGATTAGAGCAGTAAACAGGCTCGTCTAAAATCTTCGGCAGACCGGGAACAGAATTTTTAACCATTTCAGGCAGACCGCAAAACTTGGGACATATAAATTCACCTTTTCTAAGGCTCATTACTCTGGGTATGAAAATCAGGCCGCATTTATCTTTAATATCAAATACGTGTCCATGAAATACCTTCATAGGAAGACAGGCTTCATCCACGCAGTATTTAGTTCCATTATTTAATATTTCTTTATTCGTATCCCTTGATAATACTATTTCAGCTCCCAGCTTCTGAAAAAATGTCTCTATGAAAGGATAGTATTTATAGTAAAGCAGCGATTTTGGTATACCTACCTTCATAAGCATCA
>JAJBWD010000450.1:0-3067 GCA_032907345.1 Bacillota bacterium
ATCAGCGAGAGAAGGTGCTGGCTGGACACGGAGATCTTCCCGAGATAATCCTGCACCTGCTCCGGGTTGTCGATGTGCGAAGCGGCCAGCGCGGTGAAGCCGACAATGGCGTTCATCGGCGTGCGGATGTCGTGGGACATGTTGTTCAGGAATTCCGTCTTGGCACGGCTGGCGTATTCCGCAGCGGCAAGCGCGTCTTTATCCTCTTAAAGCCGTTTAACGGGTTAATCTTGCTTAAGTCCATTTTAATCGGATCAGAGGTTAATATTATTCCTGACTGAATAAAATTAGAAAGTATTCCTATTATCATAACCGGAAGGGCAACCGGAAGAATAATCAGGGCCATCCTGAATAAAACAACAATTGTCAGGTTTACTATCCCGTTATAGCTTAAATCACTTCTCATGTTAAGAGAAAATATGTAATTAAAAATCCTTTTGAAGCTGTCCATAAAATAGGAACCAAACATGGAAATTATAATAGTTGATGCCAGAAGCGTAAGAGCTAAGCTTACCTCTTTACTTTTTGCAGTCTGTCCCTTTTTCTTGGCATCGCTTTTCTTCTTAGGTGTTGCTTCCTCAGTTTTATCATCAGCAAACAAAATAATCAAAACCGGGAAGGTATAATAAAAATTTTTAACGTAAATTTCAATATTCTTAAAATTATCTATTATTATGTTAAACAAAAATGGAAGTAAGATTGATATAGCAGTAAGTCCCACCAGTATTTTTATAGGAAGTCCAAGTATTAAAACGTTAAGCTGAGGCACTGCCCTGGCAATCAGCCCCATGATAACATCTGTCATAAAAAGCACTGCTATAACAGGTATCGCTATCTTTATTCCAAGAGTAAAGAAATCCGTAAAAACACTAATGACATACATAGGAGATCCGGTTCCTACTGCCAGATGCCCTACTTTTACCAGATTATAGCTTTCCACTAAACTTCGAATCAGCATGTGATGTCCGTCTATAGTAATAAATATAACCAGAGCTGCAGTATTAAACAGCTTTTCGAATAAGGTGGAACTGCTTCCGGATGTGGGGTCATACATACTCATCATGGAAAAGCCTATCTGAAAATCAATCAGTGACCCGGCAAATCTTGCCCCATAAAAGCATAAGCTTATGACAAAACCGATAATCAACCCATTTACTGTTTCATATATCAGGCTTAATATAAGGGCAAAAGTACTTCCTGCTGCAGCATCCATGGGGATAATAGATGATAAAATGAAAGCTAAAATTCCCGAAAAAGCTACCTTTAAAGTATTTGGAGTACCCTTTGGGAATATAGCAGGTATTATCATAAAAGCACTGGATACCCTTACTAATATAAGCAGAAATTTAATTATAAAAAGTGTATCCAAGCCTATCACCTCAAAACTGCTGTTTAATGAATTATATTTGATATATAGCCAAATATCCTATTGGTAAAGCTGACCATTGTCCTGATCATCCAGGAAGCAGCTATAAGTCCTACTGCTGCTATTGCAATAAGCTTTGGCACAAATGTAAGTGTCTGCTCCTGAATCTGGGTTGTAGCCTGAAATATACTTATCAAAAGGCCTACCAGCATAGCAATAATAAGTATTGGTGCCGAAATCTCAAGACCTGTCATTATGGCATCTTTTAATATAGAGATAACCATGGTATCGCTCATTTAATCACCCCTATCCAAAACTTTTTATAAGAGACTGAACAATCATGTACCAGCCGTCAACCATTACAAACAGCAAAAGCTTAAAGGGAAGGGAAACCATAACCGGCGGAAGCATAAACATACCCATTGACATAAGCACACTGGCCACTACTAAATCAATTACGAGAAAGGGTATATAAAGTAAAAATCCTATCTGAAATGCAGTCTTAAGCTCGCTTATTGTAAATGCAGGAACAACTACGTATAAGGGCATATTATCATTTGTTGTATTTTTATCAATACCTGCACTGTCAGTAAAAAGTTTTAAATCCTTTGTCCTTGTCTGCTTAAGCATAAACTGCCGAAGTGGCTTTGAGCCTGTATCTATTGCCTGCTGCTGAGTTATCTTATTATTTAAATAGGGCTGAATTGCATCTTGGTTAATCTGCTTATAAACAGGTGCCATAATAAATATAGTCAAAAATAGTGCAAGACCTATTAATACCTGATTGGGAGGAGACTGCTGAGTTCCTATGGCACTTCTTAAAAATCCAAATACTACGATTATTCTTGTAAAACTGGTCATCATTATTATAAAAGAAGGAAGAAGAGTAAGTATTGTAAGCCAGATCAGCATCTGTATGTTATTTACATAATCTTTGGGAGTACCGGCTCCGTCCATCTTTATATCGATATTAGGTATTGGAATGGTTGCTGCCTTTACATCTAAGCAGGTAATCTTAAGTAAAAATACAAATATGAAAAGGAATGGTATAATGCATAAAATTTTTTTTCTCATTGCCTGCTCCTCTTAAAAATATTATTTAGTCCATTTTTTATGGAATTATCCTTATCAGCCAAATACTGATTAATCTCATCCTGGTTTAATTCCATCAGTATTTCATTATTAGAGTTTGTACAGCTCATGAGAAAATATTTTTTGCCGACAGCTGCAAGTACAATACTGCTTTCCTTAGAAAGACAGGTTTTCTCGATTATCCTTATATATTTTCCGTTTTGAAGTTTTAATGATGAACTGTTTCCATATTTTAGAACCAAATAAATAAGTAAAACAGTAAAGGGCAGAAATATCATGATTTTTAACAACATTATAAAGATTGAGCCTTCCATATTATCTCCTACTGTAATATAACGTCATAATAATATACGTTTTCTATTTTCCCATTAGTAAGCAGCTTGTTTAGCTTATCCATTATTTCTTTCTTCATTACCTCCAGGCCGGCCTGGTTCATTTCTGCAGCCTTTTTTGAATAAAGAATGCCGTTAACCGCATCCCTTAAAATAGGCTTCTTTGTATCCAGTTCTTCTGTCAGCTTGCTTTCTGTGTAGCCTATATATATCTTTGTTTTTATATATCGCCTTTCACCAGTATCTGCTGTATTTATAAGAAAATCATCTAAGGAAT
>JAJBWD010000451.1:0-3266 GCA_032907345.1 Bacillota bacterium
AAATTAGATGCTATTATCACAGAAGTTGATACGCAGGGAATGGGGGCTATCAGGGCTTTAAAAGAAAGAAGTATAGCTTTCCCCGAACAAGTAAAAATCATCAGTTTAACAGGTTATTATATTGGGAATATGCTGGAGACATCACTGACTTCCATGGAAATGCCCGGAAAAGAAATGGGAGAATCTGCTGCAAAAATTATAATCGAAAACATAGAAAAAAAGGATATTAAAAAAGCGCATATTCAACATATTATCTTTAATTCAACTCTTGTGGAAAGAGAAACAACTTAGCAAAAAATACATTCTATTTATAGCTACACTGCAAATGTTGTGGGGCAAAGCCGAAAAGTGATTATCAGCATAAATCAACTTTCCGGCTTTTTTCTATGCACTATTTTATCCAAGTTTCAAGACACCCACTTCTGTAAGTTAGTAGTCCTATAATTATACTTCAGGAGAGGTATATCTCCATCTGAAAAACCGATCCTTAGCTTTATCCATGCGAGTTCACTTGAGGCTTTATAGCAGAATATAAAAAATCCTGCAATAATATCATCTTCTTTCTTTACTTAATTATGATATTACTGCAGGATTAAATTATTAATTAGGGTAGTTAAGAAAATTTAATCTCCTCTCTTCAGCGCTTCTGCCATGGAAATTCTGTTTACCTTCCTTCTGCTGAGAAGTTTTGATAATTCATAGGTTAAATATATTATCACAAAACCTAAAATGACATAGAAATAATTTATTATTATAGGCATGGAGAAGCTCATATCCTTTGTTACTGATTTAAACATGGCATTCAGTGATGTAAGAAGTGCAGGAACTCCTAAAACATACCCAAGCACTACAACAAATGTGGAGCTGTTTAAAATCAGTGAGTAAACTTCCTTTTTTCTATACCCAAACACCTTCATGAGTGAGATATTTTCCTTATTTTCTTCTATAGTAAGGGAAGTAACCACATATATTACCAGAAGTCCAATTATGAAGGCCATAAAGGCCATCATTCCAAGTGCTGCCTGAAGGGGCTGAATTATTGAATTAAAGGCGTTTTTCATATCATTAACTGTAACTGTGGCCAGCAGCTTGCTTTCCGGTATCGTAAGCTTTTCTGTACTCCAAAGTCCCATATAACTGTTATCAGGGAATTTAAGCATGCTGTTCAGCTTATCAAGAGGAATATAAATATATTGTCCCACATAAGTTTCTGCGATTCCTTCAATTCTTATGCTGTATTCTCTGGAATCCAGCTTATTTATAAGAGTTAAAGTATCTCCCGTTTTTAATTTAAACTTGTCAGCAAGAGGCTTTGTTACAATTACACTGTCTGATGTTAAAGTATTTCCCTCCTTATCCTTAAAGGAAATATACTTAGAACCAGAACTTACTCCATATACTGTGAAGGTCAATTTATCATCCGCTTTTGAGGCACATGGTATTTCCGAAAAAGCCTCCCCTGCTTCAGGTTTACCCTGCTGAACTGAGTTAAATACATATTGATAATTATATTTAAAAGATTGATTGAATGAATTATTCATCAGATAGTCAATAGAATTCTTCATGGCAAAACCCATAATTAAAAGCATAGTTGCCATAATGATGCCCAGCAGTAAAAATATACTTCTGGTTACGCTTCTAAGCTGTTCTCTTATTTTAAACTTAGTACTGAATTTAAACCTATCCAGCTTTAACTTTCTTTCTATAAATCCAACTTTATTATTTTTCTTTCCGCCTCTCATAAGTTCTACAGGAGAATTTTTAAGGGATATACTGACTACAATATATCCACAGGCAGTTAAAAATATTAGAGGTAGAAGAATGCTGGCTGCAATATATTTAACTTCATAATTTATAGAACCTACAGGCATATTGAAATAGGACACCATGAACTTAAGCATGGGCTTTAGTGTTAACATTCCAAGTATAGTTCCCAGAACTCCCCCTATAGCTGATACGGACAAAGGATACATAAGATAATGTCTTCTTATTTCTCTTTTTTTATAACCAAGAGCGTAAAGAGTTCCTATAATAACAGCTTCTCTCTTTAACATTCTCCACATAACTATACCTGTTAATATGCAGGTAAGAAGAAGAATTGCTATAGGAGCTGATGTGCTCATGCTGTTGATTCCCTTAAGTTTGGCAGTTACATAGCTTACTCTTGTATTATCACTTACATTTGTCCAGCTTAGAACATGAACATTTTCATTTTTCAAATAGTCCTTAAGACCTGACATTCTGTCCTCCAGCTTACTTTTATCACCATTAAATCTTATGGTATAAAAACTACTGCCTTTATCAAGACTATTGAAATCTTCCTTTTCTATTACAGCAATACCGAAGTTATTTGGATCATTCATTATATCTGACTGCGTTCTTAAAGGATAAATATAGTTTGGCAGCGACATAAAACCTGCTAACTTGAAATCCATATTGCCTACTTTTATGCTGTCACCGATATTTAATTTATTTGCCTTTGCATAGGCAGGGTCAATTAAAATATCATTTTGGCTTAGTGATTTACCTTCTATTATTGCAGGAATATCAACCTTAGTGTTTTCGCTGAATATCCTGAGGGTTTTATCCTGTGACACTGAATAATCAAAAGTTCTGGTTTCTTCCATACTCAAATTGAACTTTGCTTCCAGTTCTTCTATATTAGTCAATTTTTTATCAGTTATAAAGCTGGCATCCTCCTGCTTATAATCCTTCTCAAAAGATGAGGTAAGACCCGCCATATTAACTGAAAGAAGATTGAACATTGTAAAAAGCAGGCAGCTTAAAATAATGAGTACTAAGGAACCCAGGTATTGAGACTTGCTTTCCATCATAGTTCTCTTTATTTTTTTATTTATAATCATTACCATTCAATCCTTTCTGCCGGCAAAATTTCTTTATTAATAGTGGTCTCTTCTATTTCACCGCTCCTGATCTTAAAGACAACATTTGCCATACCGCTTATTGCAGTATTGTGGGTTATCATAAGTATGGTAGTGCCAAATTCCTTATTAATTTTCTGAAGCAGCTTAAGTATTTCCCTTGAGGTCGCAAAATCTATGGCTCCGGTGGGCTCATCACAAAGCAAGAGCTTTGGATTTTTGACTATTGCCCTGGCGATGGAAGCTCTCTGCTGCTCTCCTCCGCTTAATTCTCTGGGGAATCTGTATTTTTTATCAGCCATCCCAACAGCTTCTAAAACCTCATCAGTATTGAGAGGAGATTTGCTTATATTTGAAACTACTTCTATATTTTCGCCTACAGTA
>JAJBWD010000452.1:0-2818 GCA_032907345.1 Bacillota bacterium
ACCATAAAACGGTCAAGCTGTGATTCCGGCAGATTCTGGGTGCCGGCACTTCCAGTGGGGTTCTGGGTAGCGATGCAGATAAATGGGTCCGGTATTTTATGGGTAACCCCATCAACAGTTACTCTGCCCTCTTCCATAACCTCCAACAGTGCTGCCTGAGTTTTCGGGGATGTGCGGTTTATTTCATCCGCTAAAAACAGGTTGCAGAAAGCTGCTCCCTGCTTATATTCAAAACTGTCATTTTTTTTATTATAAACACTGAATCCTACAATATCGCTGGCCATCGTATCATATGTAAACTGTACACGGCGATAATCAAGATTCATAGCCTTGGAAAACGCAACAGCCATACTTGTTTTCCCAACACCGGGAACATCCTCAAGTAATATATGTCCATCGGCAAGAATAACTGCCAGAATTTTTTCAATTACATCATCTTTTCCTTTTATTACTTTTTTTACTTCTGTAATGATTTTTTCAGCTCTTTTTTCCACTGTACCATCTCCTGTATTTTGATATATTTATGTAAAGTGTTTGTCCATTGTTTAAGGAACAAAATTTTTATTAAGTTTTACTCCTTATATAAAATTAATAGCTTCTTTCAAATTTGAAAGAAGCTACTTGAACGCATCTTATTAAACAAATGACAACATAAGATATACTCATTTGTTTAAAATTAGTTAGCTCACTCCTTTTCAAAGGAAGGTATAAATGTTTCCATTAATACCCTAACGGTCTGATTCACATAGCATTGCTTTAGCGATTTCAGACTCGGAGTAGTTATCTCACTCCTTTTCAAAAGGAAGGCGTAAATGTTTCCATCGACACCCTAACGGTCTGATTCACATAGCACTGCCTTAGCAATTTCAGACTCGGAGCTAAATAAATTATTAAATTTATAATTGTAAAATTACTTATTTTATTTTTAAAGGAATATACCAAATTTCATCATTTTTTTACAATATTTTATCTATTCAAAGTTAACATATAAAAATTGCTATATTTTCTTTAAATAAATTTAATTTAGTAATATATTATCATATAAATTTTTGCTTTTCAATAAATATTATAATTAAAATGGCTAGATTTTGTAATCTTTTTTGATGATAATATTGCATATTAATAGATTTTAATGTTTTACCTTAAATATAAAAAACATTTGCCCTTTCAAAATACTTATGGATATAAAAAGTCCCGCCTTCCAAAGCGGGATCTATATTATCTAAATTCTAACTTTCTAATATCTTCCTAAATACTTTAGCATCCGTAACCGGTGCCTGGCAGGAGAATTTTTCACATATATAGGCGGCTGGTTTACCATTAACAGATTTATAATCAGCAATAAATGGAACTAATTTTTCAATATCTTTTGTTTCAGCGGCATAAAGCATGGAGACAGCAAAAGGTCTGAATTCCTCATTAATTATGTCGGTCATCTTCTTAGTCTCCTCATTAATATTATCAGAGGCTATAACTATTTCCTTACCCGGAGAATTTATAAATAATAAAGCCGTTAAGGCACAGGAATGACCTTTAGGGTAACTTTCAATGCTTTTCCCAAATGACTTAAGAAGCTGCTGGGATTTTTCCTCTAAATCATACATCCCGGTTAATCGCGCCAAACGTAAAAAGTTCAGTGCTGATACAGAATTACCTGAAGGTGTGGCTCCGTCATAAATCTCCTTTGGCCTTGTAATTAACTGCTCACTGTCGCTTCCGTAAACAAATAAGCCACCATTTTGGCTGTCCCAGAAATATTTAATAAGGTCACTATTTAAATCCAGGGCCATCTTAAGGTATTCTGGATTATATGTAGTTTCATAAATTTCTATCAATCCCCATATTAAAAATGCATAATCATCTATATAGGCAGGAATTGAAGCATCCCCGTCTCTATACCTGGCCATAAGCCTTCCATCTTCCCGTTTAAGATTTTTAAATATGAAACCTGCTGCTTTTTCAGCTGCAATTATATATTCATTATTTTTAAGCACCCTTCCTCCAATTGCCATGGCTGCAATCATTAACCCATTCCAGGAGGTTAAAATTTTATCATCCTTATATGGGTGAACTCTTTTTTCCCTATAGTTAAATAATTTTCCCCTGCACCTTTTAATAAATTCCTGATCCACTGAATTTAAATCCGAATTAATCAAATTAGGAATATTCCTGCCCTCAAAATTTCCTTCATGGGTTATATTAAAGTACTTACAAAATTTATCTCCTTCTTCATCACCCAAGATATGCCTTATTTCATCATGGGTCCAGACATAAAATTTGCCCTCCTCACCTTCAGAATCAGCATCTTCAGCAGAATAGAATCCTCCTTCTTTTGAGGTCATATCCCTTAGTACATAAGTAAATATCTGCTCAGCTATATCTCTATATTCAGGGTTTTTTACTGCCTGGTAAGTTTCTAAATATGCAATGGCTAAAAGTGCATTATCGTACAGCATTTTTTCAAAATGGGGAACCAGCCATTTTCTGTCAGTGGAATACCTGGAAAAGCCAAACCCTATGTGGTCATATATTACTCCCCTGTACATGGAATCAAGTGTTTTTTCAACTATCTCCAAGGCAGACTTATCCCTTGTTTTATACCAGTATCTAAGCAGAAAGCTTAAATTGTGGGGTGTTGGAAATTTAGGAGCATTTCCAAAGCCTCCATAAACCTTATCAAAATCCTTTTCAAACTGGGAAACGGCTTCCTGAATTATATCGGAGTTTAATTCCTTGCCTGATATGTTGTCCTGCTGCTTTATCAGGCTTAAGATCTGATTGCTAGAACTCAGCAGCTGCTGCCGGTTGTCAGCCCATG
>JAJBWD010000453.1:0-19091 GCA_032907345.1 Bacillota bacterium
AAACATTTAAAAACAAACATTTACCAGGACACATGGGTAATGTAAGCAGAACATTATTAAATGTTGAGATAGTTAAAGTAATGCCGGAGAAGAATTTACTTCTTATAAAAGGTGGTATACCAGGACCAAATAAAAGTTTAGTTGTTATAAAGGATACCGTAAAGGCTTAACTTTATAAGAAAGGAGGATGCACAAATGCCTATAGTAGGATTATTTAACAAAGAAGGTCAAAAAGTTGGAGATTTCACTTTATCAGAAGAAATTTTTGGCTTCGAAATAAATACAAATGCTCTGCATCAAGTAGTAGTTGCACAGCTTGCCAACAAAAGACAGGGAACTCAGTCTGCAAAGACAAGAGCTGAAGTTTCCGGCGGCGGAAAAAAGCCATGGAAACAAAAAGGAACAGGTAATGCAAGACAGGGATCAACAAGATCACCTCAGTGGATGCACGGTGGTATAGTTTTTGCACCAAAGCCAAGAGATTACAGCATTAAAGTTCCAAAGTCAATGCGAAGGGTTGCATTAAAATCAGCTTTATCATCAAAGGTTGCTGATAATCAGATGATGGTTTTGGAAAATCTTGATTTAGATGCTCCAAAGACTAAAGATGTTATTAGTATGTTAAATGCATTAAATGTTAATAAGGCATTAATAATTGTAGCGGAAAAGAATGATAATGCTTATAAATCAGCAAGAAACATTCCTGGAATTTCTTTAATACCAGTTAACAACATTAATGTATATGATTTATTAAAGTATGATTATCTGATAGCTACAAAGGATGCTGTATCCAAAATAGAGGAGGTGTATGCATAATGAAGATGACAGCTTATGATATAGTAAGAAAACCTGTTATCACTGAAAAAACCATGGCAACAATGGCTGACAAAAAATACACTTTCATAGTAGACTTTCATGCTAATAAGATTCAGATTAAAAATGCAGTTGAAGAAATATTTGGCGTTAAAGTTTATGAAGTAAATACAGCAAGATATATTGGAAAAACAAAAAGGGTTGGCGTACACATTGGAAAAAGAGCTGACTTTAAAAAAGCATTTGTTAAATTAACAGAAGACAGTAAAGCTATTGAGTTCTTTGAAGGACTATAAAATAAGCAGTTATTGGCAATTAGCCAGATAAGCGAATTAAAGGAGGGAATAAGATGGCAGTTAAGGGTTTTAAACCTACCACACCTTCAAGAAGAAATATGACTGTAAGTACATTTGAGGAAATAACCACAGATGTACCGGAAAAATCTCTTCTTGTAGCAATGAAAAACAATGCCGGAAGAAATAATAACGGTAAGATAACTGTTCGTCACAGAGGCGGCGGAAATAAGAAAAAATACAGAATCATCGATTTTAAGAGAAATAAAGATGGTATAAATGCAGTAGTTTCAACTATTGAGTACGATCCAAACAGAAGTGCTTATATCGCCTTAGTAACTTATATAGATGGTGAAAAGAGATATATAATAGCACCTAATGGACTTAAGGTTGGAGACAAAATAGTATCTGGAGCAGGTTCAGATATTAAAATAGGAAATGCTATGCCAATTAAGAACATACCAGTAGGTACTATAATTCATAATATCGAGCTTCAGGCGGGGAAAGGCGCTCAGATGGTAAGATCTGCAGGTGCTTCAGCTCAGCTTATGGCTAAGGAAGGTAATTATGCAACACTAAGACTTCCTTCCGGAGAAATGAGATATGTTAGAATAGAATGCAGGGCTACTATTGGAACTGTTTCTAATTTAACAAATGAAATAGTTAACTTAGGTAATGCGGGAAGAAAGAGACATTTAGGTTTCAGACCTACAGTAAGAGGATCAGTTATGAATCCTAATGACCATCCACACGGTGGTGGTGAAGGTAAAGCACCAGTAGGACACCCAGGTCCAATGACTCCATGGGGTAAACCTGCTCTTGGATATAAGACAAGAAAACACAAGAAATATTCAGATCACATGATAGTTAAAAAAAGGAATGCTAAATAGAATGAAGAGAAATAATCTCTTCACTATTTGGCAAAGGTTTTATGAAGGGAGGCCAATTTGTGAGTAGATCAGTTAAAAAAGGACCTTATGTAAAAGAATCCTTAATCCAGAAGATAAATGACATGAACAAAAATGGAGAGAAAAAGGTTATAAAGACTTGGTCAAGAAGTTCAACGATTTTCCCTCAGATGATAGGTCATACAATAGCAGTTCACGATGGCAGAAAACATGTTCCAGTATATATATCAGAAGATATGGTAGGACATAAGCTTGGTGAATTTGCATTTACCAGAACATATAGAGGTCATGAAAAAACCGAAAAATCTACTAAACTTAAGTAGACGCGGAAGGAGGTAACTTAAAGTGGAAGCTAAAGCTATAGCTAGATACGTAAGAATTTCTTCTAGCAAAATTGAAGTTGTTCTTAATTTAATAAGAGGAAAAAATGTGAAAGAGGCTTTTGCAATTTTAAAATATACTCCCAAAAAGGCAGCAGAACTTGTTGAAAATGTTTTAAAATCATCAGTTTCAAATGCTGAAAACAACCATGACATGGATCCAAACAGGTTGTATATATCTGAAGCATATGCATGTCAAGGACCGGTTCTAAAGAGATTTAGACCGCATGCACAGGGAAGAGCCTTCAGAATTAAGAAGAGAACAAGTCACATCACTATAATTGTAAAAGAAAGAGCTTAATAAGGAGGAGGGAAGCTTATGGGTCAGAAAGTACATCCACACGGACTTAGAGTTGGAGTCATAAAAGACTGGGATGCAAAGTGGTACGCAGATGATAAGCATTTTGCAGATAGCCTTATTGAAGACTTTAAGATAAGAGAATATTTAAAAACAGCTGCTTTTCAGTCTGGCGTTTCTAAAATAGAAATCGAAAGAGCTGCAAAGAGAGTTAAGATAAATATATACACTGCTAAACCAGGAATGGTTATTGGAAAAGGCGGCCAGGGAATAGAGGTTCTTAAAAAAGAACTTGCTAAAATGGCTGAAGAGAAAAACATAATAATAAATATTGTTGAGGTTAAGAAGCCGGAAATTGATGCTCAGCTTATGGCAGAAAGTATTGCTCAGCAGCTGGAGAAGAGAATTTCTTTCAGAAGAGCAATGAAACAGACAATAGGAAGAGCTATGAAATCTGGTGCAAAAGGAGTTAAAACAGCTTGCGCAGGAAGACTTGGCGGAGCTGAAATTGCAAGAACTGAACAGTACCATGAAGGAACAATTCCACTGCAGACATTAAGAGCAGATATAGATTATGGATTTGCTGAGGCTAATACAACATATGGTAAAATTGGAGTTAAGGTATGGGTTTATAAAGGAGAGATTCTTCCAGCTAAAAAGGTTGTAAAGGAAGAAGCGAGCGTTTAAGGAAGGAGGAATAAGTTATGTTAATGCCTAACAGAGTAAAACATCGTAAACAACAACGTGGCAGAATGAAAGGCAGAGCAACCAGAGGTAATACAATAGCTTATGGAGATTACGCATTACAGGCAACAGAGTGCGGCTGGGTTTCAAGTAATCAGATAGAAGCTGCCAGAGTTGCCATCAATAGATACGTAAAAAGAGGAGGAAAACTTTGGATAAAGATTTTCCCAGACAAACCAGTAACACAGAAACCTGCTGAAACACGTATGGGATCTGGTAAAGGTGCTCCAGAATACTGGGTAGCAGTTGTTAAGCCTGACAGAATACTATTTGAAATATCAGGTGTTTCAGAAGAAGATGCAAGAGCTGCTATGAGACTTGCACAATACAAGCTACCTGTATCAACTAAGTTTGTTAAAAAGAGTGATTTCGAGGAAATGGGTGGTGAAGAAAATGAAGGCTAATGAGTTACAAGAACTAAGAACAGTAAGCCCTCAAGAATTAAACGAAAAGCTATCAAATCTTAAAAATGAATTATTCAACCTAAGATTTCAGTTAGCAACTGGACAACTAGAAAATCCTATGAGAATTAAAGAAGTTAAGAAATCCATTGCCCAGATTAAAACCATCCTAAGAGAAGAAGAGTTAAAGGCATTCCAGCAATAATGAAGGGAGGAACGTCTAATGGAAAGAGGAAATAGAAAGACCAGAATTGGAAAAGTTGTTTCGGATAAGATGGATAAGACTTTAGTAGTTGCTGTTGAAACTAAAGTTAGGCACTCTTTATACGGAAAAACTATAAATAGAACAAAAAAATTCAAGGTACATGATGAAAGCAACGAAGCTAAAGTAAATGATAGAGTATTAATAATGGAAACAAGACCACTGTCTAAGGATAAGAGATGGAGACTTGTTGAAATTGTAGAGAAAGCTAAATAGCTCTATACTGAAAGGAGGTATTTAAATGATACAGCAGCAAACATTACTTAAAGTAGCGGATAACTCAGGCGCTAAGGAAATTATGTGTATAAGAGTTTTAGGCGGATCCACAAGAAAGTGGGGAAACATAGGAGATTTAATAGTTGCTAGCGTTAAGAGTGCAACACCAGGTGGAGTTGTTAAAAAAGGTGATGTAGTCAAAGCAGTTATAGTTAGATCAAAGAGAGGGTTAAGACGACCTGATGGATCATATATAAAATTTGATGAGAACGCAGCAGTAATAATAAAAGATGATAAACAGCCTAAAGGAACTCGTATTTTTGGACCAGTTGCAAGAGAGCTCAGAGATAAGGAATTTACAAAGATCCTTTCCCTTGCACCTGAAGTTCTATAATAGGGAGGTGGCTTAAATGAGTAAGATTCACGTTATAAAGAAAGACACCGTAATGGTAATATCCGGGAAGGATAAAGGAAAGACAGGGGAAATATTAAAAGTTTACCCTAAAAAAGGAAAGGTGCTTGTTAAAGGCGTAAATGTTGTAAGCAAACATCAGAAACCTAATAAAGAAAATGTGCAAGGCGGCATAATACATAAGGAAGCTCCAATATTCAGCTCAAAGGTTATGCTTTATTGCAACAAATGCAAAAGTGTTACAAGAATCAGTCATAAAATACTAGAAGATGGCTCAAAAGTAAGAGTATGCAAGAAGTGTAACGAAACATTTTAAGCTTTGAAAGGAGGGTAATACATGCTAACTAGACTAGAAGATAAATATAATAGTGAAGTAGTTCCAGCTTTAATGGAAAAGTTCGGATATAAAAATATAATGGAAGTCCCAAAGCTTGAAAAAATAGTTATCAATATGGGAGTTGGAGAAGCTAAGGATAACCAAAAGGTTTTAGAATCAGCTGTTTCAGATATGACAATAATATCAGGACAAAAGCCGATAGTTACAAGAGCTAAAAAATCTATAGCTAATTTTAAGTTAAGAGAAAATATGCCTATAGGATGTAAAGTAACTTTAAGAAAGAATAAAATGTATGAGTTTGCAGATAAACTTATGAACATTGCTCTTCCAAGAGTTAGAGACTTTAGAGGAGTTTCAGACAAATCCTTTGATGGCAGAGGTAACTACTCCTTAGGAGTTAAAGAACAGCTAATATTCCCAGAAATTGAATATGATAAGATTGATAAAATCAGAGGTATGGATATAATTTTTGTTACAACTGCAAAGACAGACGAGGAAGCTAGAGAGCTTTTAAGATTCCTTGGAATGCCTTTTGCAACAGTGTAAGGAGGGAAATAATGGCAAGGAAAGCATTAATTCAAAAATGGAGTAAGGAACCTAAGTTTTCCACAAGAGCATATACAAGATGCAGAATTTGCGGAAGACCTCATGCAGTTCTTAAGAAATATGGTATTTGTCGTATATGCTTTAGAGAGCTTGCTTACAAGGGTGAGATTCCAGGCTGTAAGAAGGCTAGCTGGTAATCTTTAAATATGAAAGGAGGCACAATAAATGGCAATAACAGATCCTATCGCAGATCTACTCACACGTGTTAGAAATGCGAATATCGTAAAACATGAAATTGTAGAAATTCCGTCTTCAAAAATAAAAAAGGCGCTTGCAAATATAATGCTTCAAGAAGGATATTTAAAGACTCTTGAAGAATATAAAGATGGCTCTGTAGATATGTTAAGGGTATCCTTAAAATATGGTGAGAGCAAAGAAAGAGTTATAACAGGACTTAAGAGAATTTCAAAACCAGGACTTAGAGTATACTGCAAGTCAGAGGATATTCCAAAGGTATTAAACGGTCTTGGAATAGCAGTTATTTCAACATCACAGGGTATAGTTACGGATAGAGAAGCTAGAAAGCTTGGTCTAGGCGGTGAAGTACTCTGTTACATTTGGTAGAATCTTTGTAACAAGATTACAGGAGGTGTAATAATGTCAAGAGTAGGAAGACTACCTATTGCTATTCCTGCAGGTGTAACTGTTACTGTATCACCAGAAAATGTTGTTACAGTTAAGGGACCAAAGGGTGAACTTAAGAAGGAAATGGCAAAGGATATTAACATAGAACTTAAAGATAATGAGCTATTAGTTACAAGATCCACAGAGGATAAGAAACATAGAGCATTACATGGATTAACAAGGGCATTGCTTCACAACATGGTTACAGGAGTAAAAGACGGATTCCAGAAGAATCTTGAATTAGTTGGTGTAGGATACAGAGCACAGCTTAAAGGAAAGAATATTACAATGAATCTTGGATACTCTCATCCGGTTGAAATTGAAGCAGTTGAAGGAATTACCTTCGAAACTCCTGCTGCTACTAAGATAGTAGTTAAGGGCATCGATAAAGAATTAGTAGGTGCTGTGGCAGCTGATATCAGAACCTGGAGAAAACCAGAACCTTACAAGGGAAAAGGAATCAAGTATGAGAACGAAGTTATCAGACGTAAGGAAGGTAAGACAGGTAAGTAAATAAAGAAAGGAGTGAAAGTAATTGTTTAAAAAAGACGACAGAAAAAAATCAAGAGAAAAACGTCATCTTAGAGTTCGTAAGAAAGTTTTTGGTACAACAGAAAGGCCAAGACTTTGTGTATATAGAAGTGAAAAGAACATATATGCCCAGATTGTAGATGATGTTAATGGAGTTACATTAGCTGCTTCTTCCAGTTTAGATAAAGAATTTGAAGGAAAAGCAGGAAGTAATAAGGAAACTGCTAAATTAGTAGGATCCGCAATTGCTTCAAGAGCTATAGAAAAAGGAATAAAAGAAGTTGTCTTCGATAGAGGCGGATATATATATCACGGAAGAGTTAAGGAACTTGCTGAAGGTGCAAGAGAAACAGGCTTAGTATTCTAAAAGGAGGGAAATCAATGAGAATAAATCCAAGCACACTTGATCTTAAAGAAAAAGTAGTCTTCATAAATAGAGTTGCTAAGGTTGTTAAAGGTGGTAGAAACTTCAGATTCAGCGCCTTGGTTGTTGTAGGTGACGAGAATGGCCATGTTGGTGTTGGAACTGGTAAATCTGTTGAAATACCGGAAGCAATAAGAAAAGGAATTGAAGATGCAAAAAAGAACCTGGTGGATGTTGAATTACTTGGTAATACAGTTCCACATGAAATATTAGGAGAGTTTGGAACTGGCAGAGTTTTAATCATGCCAGCTGCAGAAGGAACAGGAGTTATCGCCGGAGGTCCGGCAAGAGCAGTACTTGAACTTGCAGGATTAAAGGATGTTAGAGCTAAGTCCCTTGGTTCAAATAATCACAAAAATATGGTAAGTGCTACAATTAACGGTTTATCAAGATTAAGAAGAGCAGAATCAATTGCTAAGCTTAGAGGTAAAACTGTTGATGAGATATTATAGGTTAAGGAGGGATTACCTTGGCTAAACTAAAAATTACCTTAGTCAGGAGCTTAATTGGAAGAAAGAAAGATCAGCTTGCTACAGTAGAAGCTCTTGGACTGGGAAAAGTTAATAGTACAGCAGAACATAATGATACTCCTCAAATAAGAGGTATGATAAATAAGATAAACTACTTACTAAAGGTTGAAGAAATTTAATCGAGGAGGTGTAATAATGAAACTTCATGAGTTAAGACCAGCAGAAGGAGCCAGAAAGGCACCAAAGAGAGTTGGAAGAGGAACAGGTTCAGGTCTAGGAAGAAACTCTGGTAAAGGTGAAAAGGGTCAGAATTCAAGATCCGGCGGCGGAGTAAGATTAGGCTTTGAAGGCGGTCAGATGCCACTATTTCGAAGAATCCCTAAAAGAGGATTTAATAACATATTTGCAAAAGAATATGTATCAATAAATGTAGACAGATTAAATGTATTTGAAAATGGAACTGAGGTTACACCTGAAGTGCTGCTTGAAAGAAGAGTCGTTAGTAAGCTTTGTGATGGAATAAAAATTCTTGGTGATGGTGAATTGACAAAAAGCTTAACAGTAAAGGCTACAAAATTTTCAAAAGCGGCAGCTGAAAAGATAGAAGCAGCCGGAGGAAAAGTAGAGGTGGTTTAATGTTAAACACATTAAAAAATGCCTGGAAGGTTCAGGATTTAAGAAGAAAAATAATCTTTACCATCTTAATGCTTGCTATTTTTAGAATGGGCAATACAATACCTGTACCTGGAGTAGACACATCAATTTTAAAGACAGTATCATCTCAGCAGGGAAATTTATTTGGTTTCTATGATTTGATATCAGGAGGTGCCTTCTCCAACTTCAGTATTTTTGCCCTGGGAGTAATTCCATATATTAATGCATCAATTATAATGCAGCTTTTGACAGTTGCTATACCTCAGCTGGAACAGTTACAAAAAGAAGGGGAGACAGGAAGAAAGAAGATAAGCCAGACTACCAGATATATGTCAGTAGCTCTTGGAATTCTTCAGGCTTTCAGTCAGTACTTTATTATAAGACAGCTGGGAGCTATAACAGATACTTCTAAGCTTAAAATATTCTTAGTAATAGTAACTTTGACGGCAGCCTCCACATTCTTAATGTGGCTTGGTGACCAGATAACTGTTAAAGGAATTGGAAATGGTATGTCTCTGATAATATTTATTAATATTATTTCAAGAATACCAACTACAGTAAAACAATTAGTATCTTTAAAGCAGATGGAAACAGTAACAATAGTGGGACTGGTAATATTTATAATAGTTGCTGTTGCATTATTCGTTTCAGTTGTTGCTGTAAGCTTGGCTGAAAGGAGAATTCCGGTTCAATATGCTGGAAAAACAGTAGGAAACAAGACATTTAAAGGACAGTCTTCTCATATTCCTATTAATATATCTTCTTCAGCAGTAATAGCAATAATATTTGCAATGTCAGTAATGCAGTTTTTGCCAACTATTGCTCAGTTCTGGCAGGGATCAAAGTTTTATAACTTTATAGAAACCAGCCAGTGGAGTGTATTTAGATCAAATACCTGGCCCTATGCAGTAATATATTTTATCCTTACAATATTCTTTACCTGGTTCTACACACAAATAACATTCAAACCAGATGAAATGGCAGAAAATATGCACAAGTCTTCAGGATTCATTCCTGGAATCAGGCCTGGCGAACCAACTGCTAAGTTTATTGAAAGGATTTTAGCTAAGACAGCAATACTAGGCGGGTTGTTTGCAGCACTGATTGCAACATTCCCGGTAATAATGGCAGGATATACTCCATTTAAGGGAATATCCTTTGGTGGAACGTCCATACTTATTATGGTAGGTGTTGCTCTGGAAACAATGAGACAGATAGAATCACAGCTGGTAATGCGTCACTATGAAGGATTCTTAAAATAGGGGTGGTATTATGAAGCTTATTCTATTAGGTCCCCCGGGAGCGGGAAAAGGAACTCAGGCAAAATCAATAAGTAACGAATATAACATTCCTCATATATCTACTGGTGATATTTTCAGAAAAAATATTTCTGAAAAAACCACCTTAGGAATCGAGGCAAAAGGATATATAGACAAAGGACTGCTGGTTCCGGATGAACTGACAGTGAGAATAGTAGAGGACAGATTAAAAGAAGATGACTGCAAAATGGGATATCTGTTAGATGGATTTCCCAGGACCATTTATCAGGCGGAAGAGCTTGATAAACTTGATAAATTAGATTGTGTTCTCTTACTTAAGGTTCCGGATGAATTTATTTTAAGTAGAATGACAGGAAGAAGAGTTTGCGCAGGCTGTGGTGCCAGTTTCCATGTTACAAATAATCCTCCTAAAACTGAGGGCATTTGTGATTTATGCGGCGGGGAGCTTGTTCAAAGGAAAGACGATAAGAAAGAGACAGTAGCTCAGAGAATTGAAGTTTATAAAAATCAGACTGAGCCATTAGTTAACTACTATAAAAATAAAGGAATTTTAAAAACCGTAGATGGTACTTTGAAAATAGAAGAAGTATTTAAATCTATAGTCAGGATCCTTAAGGAGATATAAAATGATTATTATCAAGAGTGATGAAGAAATAGAAAAGATGAGAAAAGCAGGTAAGGTTGTAGGAGATACTTTGAATATGCTGGAGGAATGCGTTAAACCGGGCATTTCAACTTTAAAGCTTGATCAGATAGCGGAAGAGTATATGGTAAAGTGTAATGCAGTACCATCCTTTAAGGGATATCAAGGTTTTCCGGGCAGCCTTTGCACATCAGTTAATTATGAAGTTGTTCACGGAATCCCAAGTGAAGAAGTAATTCTAAAAGAGGGAGATATAATAAGTGTTGACTGCGGAGCTATACTTAATGGCTATCAGGGAGATGCCGCCAGGACTTTCCCCGTAGGTAAAATAAGCAAAGCAGCAGATGACCTTATAAATGTTACCAGGGACAGTTTCTTTAAGGGTGTGAAAAATGCCATTGTAGGTAACAGATTGACAGATATTTCAGCAGCAATTCAGATTTATGCTGAAAGCAAAGGATACTCTGTAGTAAGAGAATATGTAGGTCACGGTATAGGAAAGGATATGCATGAAGATCCGGAGGTTCCTAACTATGGCAGACCGGGCAGAGGTCCTAAGCTGATTCATGGTATGGTTCTGGCCATTGAACCTATGATAAATATTGGAAGCTATCATGTTAGTATAATGAATAATGGCTGGACAGTAGCAACAGCAGACAGAAGTTTATCAGGTCATTATGAAAACACAGTAGCAATATTGAATAATGGACCTGAAATACTTACACTTTGTTAAGAGGTGGAAATATTGGATAATGGCCTAATTGGTAGACTAGTTATATCTAAGGCAGGCAGAGACAGGGATAAACTTTTCTTAATAACTGGTATTATAGATATAAGCTATGTTATAATAGTTGACGGTGATTTAAGAAAAATAGAAGCCCCTAAAAAGAAAAAGCTTAAACACCTGCTGCTGACTGAAAAATACAGCGCTGAAATAAAGGAAATGCTTATAAAAGGTGATAAAGTAAGCAACGCCCAGATTAGAAAGTATATTCAATCTGAAGACCTTAATAGGGAGGTATGATACCTTATGTCAAAAGATGATGTTATAGAAATGCAGGGAATAGTGTTAGAAACTTTACCAAATGCCATGTTTAGAGTAGAACTTGAAAGTGGTCATAAGATTCTGGCTCATGTTTCAGGAAAACTAAGAATGAATTTTATTAGAATATTACCAGGCGACAAGGTTACCGTTGAGCTATCACCTTATGATTTAACAAAAGGAAGAATAACCTGGAGATCAAAGTAGTAAGGAGGGTTTACAATGAAAGTAAGACCATCAGTAAAGCCAATGTGCGAAAAGTGCAAAATAATCAAAAGAAAAGGTAAAGTAATGGTTATATGCGAAAATCCGAAGCATAAACAAAAACAAGGTTAATTTGAGAGTTTTAGAAGCGGCTGACAATGGTAAATCCATTGACTAAAACTGTTTCAAATAGATAAAAAAGATTAGAAAACCTAGGAGGTGTAATTTAATGGCAAGAATAGCTGGAGTTGACTTACCTAAGGAAAAGAGAGTCGAAGTAGGTTTAACATACATTTATGGAATTGGACTCTCTACTTCTCATAAAATTTTAGGAGCAGCTGGGGTAAATCCAGATACCAGAGTTAAAGATTTAACTGAGCAGGAAGTAAATTCAATCAGGGATTATATAAAAAATCTAAAGGTTGAAGGAGATCTTCGACGCGAAATAGCTCTAAATATTAAGAGATTAGTAGAAATAGGTTGCTATAGAGGAATAAGACACAGAAGAGGTCTTCCTGTAAGAGGTCAGAGAACAAAGACGAATGCTAGAACAAGAAAAGGTCCAAAGAGACAAATTGGCGGCAGAAAGAAGAAGTAAGGAGGGTCGTAAATGGCAACTACTAAAGGAAAATTAAAGAAGACAAGAAGAAAAAAGGAAAAAAAGAATATTGAACACGGATGTGCTCATATACAATCAACATTTAACAACTCAATCGTTACTTTAACTGACACTGTTGGCAATACTCTGTCTTGGGCCAGTGCTGGTGGGCTTGGATTCAGAGGATCCAGAAAAAGCACACCTTTTGCAGCTCAGATGGCAGCTGAAACAGCAGCTAAGTCAGCTATGGAGCATGGCTTAAAGAGCGTAGAGGTTTATGTTAAAGGTCCAGGTTCAGGAAGAGAAGCTGCAATAAGATCACTTCAGGCAGCAGGACTGGAAGTTACATTAATTAAAGACGTAACTCCTATCCCTCACAATGGATGCAGACCACCAAAAAGAAGAAGAGTTTAGCTAACAGGAGGTGTTATATAAATGGCAAGATATACAGGAGCAGTTTGCAGATTATGCAGAAGAGAAGGCATGAAACTATTCCTTAAGGGAGACAGATGTTTTACCGATAAATGTGCTTTTGACAGAAGAAGCTATGCGCCAGGTCAGCACGGAAAAGCTAGAAAAAAGGTCAGCAACTATGGTCTTCAGTTAAGAGAAAAGCAAAAGGCTAAAAGGATCTACGGTGTTTTAGAATCACAATTTAGATTATATTATGAAAAAGCTGATAAGATGAGAGGAATTACTGGTGAAAACCTGTTAAAGCAATTAGAGCTTAGACTTGATAATGTTGCTTACAAATTAGGCTATGGTAATTCAAGACCAGAAGCAAGACAGCTTGTAAAGCACGGACATTTTCTAGTAAATGGAAAGAAGGTAGATATACCTTCATATCAGTTAGCTGTTAATGATGTTGTATCAGTATGTGATAAGAGCAAAGCAACTGAGAAATTTAAGACATTTGCTGAAAATCCAAAGACTTTACCAGCATGGCTTCAGGCAAACTATGAGAACTTTGAAGGTAAGGTTTTATCTGAACCGGCAAGAGAAGATATAGACGTACCTGTTAACGAGACATTAATAGTTGAGTTGTACAGTAAGTAATAAATTAAGAATCAGTTGCCCTCATTTAATAAATAATATTCAAGGAGGAGGGTTAGTATGTTAGAGATAGAAAAGCCAAAAATCGAGTGTTTAGAAATGGCCGAGGATGGCTCCTATGGAAAATTTGAAGTAGAGCCACTGGAAAGAGGTTATGGAACAACCCTTGGAAATGCTTTAAGAAGAATTCTGCTTTCTTCCCTGCCGGGAGCTGCAGCAAGAAAAATCAAAATTGATGGAGTACTGCATGAGTTTTCAGTTGTTCCTGGAGTAAAGGAAGATGTAACAGAGCTGATATTGAATATCAAGCAGCTAGCTCTAAAGATGAATGGCGAAGGACCAAAGACAATATATATTGATGCCAAGGGACCAGGAGAAGTATTAGCAGATGATATAAAGACAGATGGAGATGTTGAGATAGTTAATAAGGACTTACATATAGCTACCATAGATGATGGCGGCAAACTGTATGTTGAAATCCTTGTAGACACCGGCAGAGGATATGTAATGCAGGCGAAAAACAAAGATGAAGACGATCCTATATCAACTATAGCAGTAGATTCAATTTACACTCCTGTTAAAAGGGTAAACTTTACAGTTTCTAATACCAGAGTAGGCCAGATAACAGATTATGATAAACTAACCATAGAATTATGGACCAATAGTACTATTAGACCTGATGAAGCTATATGTCTGTCAGCAAAAATTTTGATAGAGCATTTCAAGTTATTCATGACATTATCAGATCATGTTAATAATGTAGAAATAATGGTGGAAAAAGAAGAAGATAAAAAGGAAAAGGTTCTTGAAATGACAATTGAAGAACTTGACCTTTCTGTCAGAAGCTATAACTGTTTAAAGAGAGCAGGAATAAATACTGTTTCTGAATTAACAGAGAGAACTATGGATGACATGATGAAGGTTAGAAACCTTGGCAAAAAGTCCCTCGAAGAAGTACAGCAAAAGCTTGAAGCTTTAGGACTTGGATTAAAGCAAAGCGAAGAGTAAGGAGGTAAAGAAATGGCACTGCAGCGAAAGTTAGGACGTCCAACAGACCAAAGAATTGCTATGCTCAGGAATCTGGTTAATAGTTTCTTAAAGAACGATAAAATAGAAACTACAGAAACCAGAGCAAAAGAGACTCAGAAATTAGCAGAAAAAATGATAACTCTTGCTAAAAAAGGAGATCTTCATTCAAGAAGACAGGTACTTGCTTTTGTAACAGAAGAAGATACTGTTACAAAGCTATTTGATACAATAGCTCCTAAATACGCAGAACGCGTTGGCGGATATACAAGAATCTACAAATTAGGTCAAAGAAGAGGCGACGGAGCAGAAGTTGTTATTCTTGAGCTAGTATAGAAAGTGGGGGATTTAGGAGTCTAAGTCCCCGTTTTCTATTATAATGTAATATTCTCACTTATGAGGTGAAGCATGGAACAAGTAATAAACTGTAAAGATGTTAAATTTTTATATGATAATGGTGATAATAAAGATAAATATGCCATTGATGGATTAGAACTTTCTGTAAATAAAGGAGAGTTTCTTGTTGTATTAGGGAGAAATGGTTCCGGGAAGTCTACTTTGGCTAAACATTTTAATGCCCTGTTAGTGCCAAATGAAGGAAATGTCTATATTAAGGGAATGGATACTAAGGATGAGAGTCTGACCTGGGACATAAGGCATAATGCCGGTATGGTATTTCAGAACCCGGACAATCAGATAGTAGCAAATATTGTAGAAGAGGATGTAGCCTTTGGGCCTGAAAATATGGGGGTTGAATCTAAAGAAATAAGAAACAGGGTAGATAAAGCTTTAAAAACTGTTGAAATGTATGATTACAGAAAATTTGCTCCACATCTTTTATCAGGAGGGCAAAAACAGAGAGTTGCCATAGCAGGGATACTTGCCATGAGACCCAGTATTATAGTTTTCGATGAGCCCACTGCAATGCTGGACCCTATAGGCAGAAGAGAAGTTATTGAAACTATATTGGATTTAAATAAAAATTATAATATAACCATAGTACTTATAACTCATAATATGGAAGAAGCAGTTGAAGCGGACAGGATAGTAGTTATGGACGAGGGAAAGATAAGATTATCAGGAACTCCCAGAGAAATATTTTCAAATGTATCAAAAATGAAAGAAATGGGACTGGATGTTCCCCAGGTTACAGAGCTCTCCTATGAGCTTATTAAAAGCGGTTTTAATATTAAAAATGATATTCTAACTATAAATGAAATGGTGGAAGAACTATGTCGATTGAAATAAAAAACTTAACCCATACATACATGGCCGGAACACCTTTTGAAATGAAAGCTTTAGACAATGTGTCTATTAAAATAGAAGATGGTGAGTTTGTTGCTTTAATAGGGCATACTGGATCCGGTAAGTCTACTTTGATTCAGCATATTAATGGACTTTTGAAACCTACCTCAGGTCAGATCATAATAGATGGTATTGATATAACAGATAAGAAAGTTAAGTTAAACGGAATAAGAAAAAAAGTCGGACTTGTATTCCAGTATTCTGAATACCAGCTGTTTGAAGAGACCATAGAAAAAGATATTGCTTTTGGACCTAAGAATTTGGGACTTACTGAAGATGAGGTGGATAAAAGGGTAAAAAGAGCAATGAACATGGTAGGCCTTGATTATGAAAAGTATAAAGATATATCACCTTTTGATATCAGCGGAGGGCAAAAAAGAAGAGTTGCCATTGCCGGCGTGGTTGCCATGGAGCCTAAGATCCTAATACTGGATGAACCAACAGCAGGCCTTGACCCAAAAGGAAGAGACGAGATATTAAATAAGATAAAAGAGCTTAAAAAGGAATATAACATGACGATTATTCTTGTATCTCATTCCATGGAGGATGTGGCTAAGCTTTGCAGCAGAATAATAGTAATGAATAGTGGAAAGGCTATATTAGATGGAGAACCGAAGGACGTATTTAAACAGGTAGAATTGTTGGAAAATGTGGGCCTGGCAGTTCCTCAGGTAACATATCTTATAAGAGAACTCAGGAAAAAAGGCTTTGATATATCTGATGAAATATATACAATAGATGAGGCTAAACGTCAGCTTCTGAAAATATTAAGGAGACAGTCATGATTAAGGATATAACTATAGGTCAATATATCCCTGGTGAATCACCGGTTCACCATCTTGACCCCAGATTAAAAATTTTAATATCCATTATATTTATTATTGATTTGTTTGTTATTAATAATTTTAAAGGATATATATTTGTTTTTGTATTTATATTATCCTGCATCCTTATTGCCGGAATAAAGCTGAAATACATTTTTAAAGGACTAAAGCCTATTCTTTTATTGATATTAATAACAGCTGTATTTAATTTATTCCTTACTCCCGGAAAAGAACAAATTTTTACTTATGGGAAAATCACCATATATAAAGAAGGCTTTTATCTGGCCTCCTTTATGGTAATAAGATTAATATTCTTAATCACAGGGACATCAATACTTACACTGACCACATCGCCGATAGAACTTACAGACGGTTTAGAGAGCTTATTAAATCCCTTTAAGAAAATAGGCCTTCCAGCCCATGAGCTGGCAATGATGATGACCATAGCCCTGAGATTTATACCTACATTAATGGATGAAACAGACAAGATAATGAAGGCTCAGATGGCAAGAGGAGCCAGCTTTGATGAAGGAAACCTGGTTAAAAGGGCGAAGGCTCTTATACCAATTCTTGTACCTCTTTTCATAAGCTCCTTCAGAAGGGCAGATGAACTTGCCATGGCAATGGAAAGCAGGTGCTATAGAGGCGGAGAGGGTAGGACCAGGATGAAGATCTTAAGATATACCGCAGGTGACCTTATTGCTGCTTTTATATTTATAGTTTATGCTTCACTTACAATATGGAGCAGGTGGCTATGAGAAACATAAAGCTTACTCTTTCCTATGATGGAACAGAGTATTTAGGCTTTCAAAGGCAGGCTTCTGGTAAGACAATTCAGGGAACTATTGAGCTGGCCCTAAAAAACCTGCTTAATGAAGAAATAGATTTAATTGGCTGCTCAAGGACAGATGCTAAGGTTCATGCAAAAGAATTTACTGCTAATTTTATAACTGAAAGCAGTATACCTGAAGACAGATTCTGTTATGCAATAAATACTAAACTTCCTGAGGATATAATTATTTATAAATCAGAAGAAGTTCCCCTTAACTTTCACAGCAGATTCGACTGCAAAGGGAAGACTTATATTTATACCATGCTGGATTCTGAAATGCCAAGTCCTTTATTTAGAAATTACTTTTATTTTCATAAAGGCAGGCTGGATATATCAGCTATGGAAGCTGCCGGAAAATTTTTCATAGGCGAAAAAGATTTTTCAGCTTTCAAATCATCAGGAAGCATTGTTAAATCTAATATAAGAGATATTAAGGAGCTTAAAGTATATAAAGACAGAGGCTACATTAAGGTACAAGTTACAGCTAATGGTTTTCTCTATAATATGGTAAGGATTATCTGCGGAACTTTAGTTCTGGCAGGTGAGAAGAAGATAAATCCTGAATATATAAAAACTATAATCCAGGATAAGGACAGAAAAAAAGCAGGAAAGGTGCTGCCGCCTCAAGGCTTATGTTTAGATAAAGTTTATTATTAGTAAATTACATATTATTCAGATGCAGGATATTATGGGATTTACGTTTTAATGGTTGACAACAGTCAGCTAATATAATATAATTTATGTGTTTGTAGGTAAATAAAAAACCCACTAGCCCCGGGTTGTTTAGATAAACCATACAGTCAAATTTGGGAGGGAAAATGATGAAGGACTCATATATCGCTAAGCCACAAGAAATTGAAAAAAAATGGTATATAGTAGATGCAGCAGATCAACCTCTTGGAAGAACAGCCAGCATGGTTGCTTCTATATTAAGAGGAAAAAATAAACCAACATTTACACCTAATATCGATACTGGTGATTATGTAATAGTAATAAATGCTGAAAAAGCTGTATTAACCGGAAAGAAATTAGACCAGAAATTATATAGACACCACTCTTTTTATCCAGGTGGATTAAAAGAGACACCTTACAGAGAAGTAATGGCTAAAAAGCCGGAATTTGCTTTCACTGAAGCAGTTAGAAGAATGCTTCCAAAAGGACCTTTAGGAAGACAGATGTTTAAGAAATTAAAGGTTTATAGAGGAGCTGAGCATGACAACGAGGCTCAAAAACCTGAAGTTTTAGAATTAAAATACTAAAGGAATTGGAAGGAGGATTATAAATGGCAAAGGTTCAGTATATAGCAACAGGAAGAAGAAAGAAGTCAATAGCTAGAGTTAGACTTGTACCTGGTGAAGGTAAAGTAACTATAAATAGCAAAGATATAGACACATATTTTGGATTAGATACTCTTAAGGTTATTGTAAATCAGCCTTTAAACTTAACAGGCATGAAGGATAAATTCGATGTACTGGTTAATGTTAACGGCGGAGGTTTTACTGGCCAGGCAGGAGCTATAAGACACGGAATATCAAGAGCACTTGTTAAATCAGATGAGAATCTTAAGAAAGATCTTAAAAAGGCAGGTTTCTTAACAAGAGATCCAAGAATGAAGGAAAGAAAGAAATACGGTCTTAAAAAAGCAAGAAGAGCTCGACAGTTCTCAAAGAGATAAGGATTACTGCACGCAGTACAACTTATTACAAATCAAAACAATTCCATAACGGTTTACGATTTGCCTCACTACATGTAAAAAACCTCCCAGGACAAATATCCTGAGAGGTTCTGAATTGTTTTGAGTTGTAATAAGATGTCCTGCGTCGCAATATTTCTTATCTCTTTGAGAACTGTGGAGCTCTTCTTGCTTTTTTAAGACCGTATTTCTTTCTTTCCTTCATTCTTGGATCTCTT
>JAJBWD010000454.1:0-4104 GCA_032907345.1 Bacillota bacterium
ACCAGCCATATAAAAAAAGAGTCTAAATCAATAAATGGAAGCAGTAAGGTTATTAAAGAGCTTAACTGGAATAGAGAGTAAAGTTTTCCCCCAAAATTTAAATATAAATATAAAAGTTCTGACTCTTAAATTGGTCAGAACTTTTATATTGTCTTATATCAGAAATAATATGTTAAAAAAAATATAAGTACAATGAAGCATTAAACATTTATACAATTTTACTTTGAAATTCCGCTGCTGTCCCGACGTAAGAAGAAAAATCCAAACTAAATGGAAATTATTATTCATACTGAAAAAGAGTCAGCATATTTTACTGACTCTTTTCTCTCAAATGTGAAAAGTGAACTGGGTGGCACCTAGAGTTTAAATAAACTTACTTTTTCACTTAACAGATTTGCCAGATTTGAAAGCTCCCTTGACGCTGCAGCACTTTCCTCTGATGTGGCTGTATTGGCCTGGGTTACCTTTGACACTTCTTCTATAGCCTCATTTATCTGAGTTATTCCTGAAGCCTGTTCTTTTGAGGAATTTGTAATAGTTCCCACCAGGTCTGTAATATCTGAAACCTCTTCAGCTATTTTATATAGTGTTTTAGAAGTATCAGAGGCTAATTTTCTTCCTATTTCCACTTTACTTGCAGATTCCTTAATAAGAGCAGAAGTTTCATTTACTGCATCTGCACTCCTTTGGGCTAATAATCTTACCTCCTCTGCTACCACTGCAAAACCTTTGCCATTCTGTCCCGCTCTGGCTGCCTCTACTGCAGCATTAAGTGACAGCATTTTTGTTTGAAATGCAATTTCATCTATAAGTTTAATTATCTTTCCTATATTAAGTGAAGACCTGCTTATATCCTCCATGGCATTCATCATATCTTCCATTTGTGTTTTACTTTCTTCCAGGTCTTTCTTAGCTTCTAATGTCATATCATTAGCCTTCGAAGCAGAAACTGCATTTTCCTCAATCTGAGCCGTAATTTCTGTAATTGATGCTGTTATTTCTTCAATGGAACCAGCCTGTATTGAAGCCCCTTCAGATAAAGCTGCGGAAGAGTCAGATACTTGTATTGAACCTGCTGCTCCCTGCTGACATGCTGTTTCAATATTTCTAAGTGTATCATTTAAAAATTCCACTATTGTTTTAAATGAATCAGATATTTCTTTAAAATCACCATCATATTCTTCATTTATGGCAATTCTAAGGTTTCCTTTAGATATTTCACTAAGCACACTTTTTATGTCAACTATCATTTTTTTGAGGGAAGTAACTGTTTCATTTACTGAAACTTTTAAAATTGCAAAGTCTCCATTATATTCCCCCATAACCTTTGAGTTTAAATTTCCTTTAGAAACCTCTTCCAGAACTTTTGAAGTTTCTTCAATAGGTCTTATAATTTCATATAAAGTCTGGTTTATTCCATTTATTATTTCTAAATAAGCTCCATTTAAATTACTTGTATCTGCTCTATAGGATAAGCTTCCTTCTTTAGCTTTCTTAGTAAGTTCAGTGGTTTGAGTAAATAGCTCTAAAAATGAATTTCTTACGAATCCCAGGTTTTCAGTTATTACTTTAAATTCACCGCTAAAGGAGTCTGATACTTCCCCGGGATCTTCGCCACGACCCAAGAAAGCAAGGTACTGAGCCGCATAATCAATTGGCAGTTTAAAGGCTCCGATCAAATTATTAATTTCACTGACCAGCCTGCCCCAATCGCCGCTGTAGTTTTCCACACTTCCCCTTATTCCTAACTTTCCCTGCTGAACAGACTTAGTTAATGCCATGGTTTCGCTGATTAATCCGCTTAATACATAAATACAATTATTCAGGTTGTTTTTTATTTTATTGAAATCGCCCTTATAGATTTCAGTAATTTCCCCGGGAATATTTCCGCTGCTGATTTTCTCAATATAATCTGATGTTAAATTAATCGGTGCCATAAATGTATCTATAAGCTTATTAGTTCTTTCTGCTAATTCCCGCCATCCGCCTTCATATGCTTCTAAATTAATTCTTTCCGATGTATTTCCGTTTTCTATATTTTCAATCACTTTAATAATATCCGCATCTATTGTTTTTATTGTGGAAATCGTAGAAGATAAAGCAATCCCCAGAACATCCTTATCTGATTTTATATTGATATCTGCATCAAAATCCCCCTTTGCAATACCTTTAGTAATCAAAGTCTCTTGTTTAATGTTTTCTGTCATTGAAGCAAAAGCATTAATAAGTTCTCCTATTTCATCTTTTCTTTCTGTTTTTTCCATATCAATATTGACATCACCAATTGCTATGGCTTCAGCAGCATTTTTAACTTTAAGAATGCTGTTATTAATAAGAACAACTAAACTAAAGACAATTAAAATCGAAAATAGTATTGTAAATATAAGTATATAAACAACTTTTGAAATTATACTTTTAAAAATTGTACCATTTTGCTTGTTTTGAAAAACCGCTTCATTTTTGTAAATATAAATAATAGTGTTTAATTTGGTTATAACTTCATTTCCTTTTAAGTCAATACTTTCTACCTCTTTTTTAATTTTTTCAAAATTCTTTTCATCTATAAGATTTATTGCAGATTTACTATAGGAATTATATGCTTTTTCAAAATCTTCATAAGCAGTTTTGGACTGACCGGACTGTGCAATTTCTGAATAAGTTGACAAAATTCCTTTATCTTCTGAAATCATATCCGTAACATTTTTAAGATGTTCTTCAGCTTTATCCTTTTCGATTATCATTTTTATGCTTTCTCTTCTTTCATACTCCACATTTGACTGCAGATTTGATAAAAGCTGAATTGGAATCAGACTCTCATTATATACAGCATTGCTGTTTTCATTCATCTTTTTCATATCAGAAACAGTAAGGTAAGCCGCCATGATAAACAATGAAATAATAACAGTAAATCCTATTATCAGCTTGTACTTTATTTTCAGATTATTAAATGGTTTACTGATTAATTTGAAAATGTTCTTAACGCTTAATATAATCTTAAATTTCATTTATATTCCCCTTTAATTTCATTTTATTCCAGGCATAAGCCTATCTTACTATCCTCAGGCTAATTCTGTATTATCATTATGTTAAGTTTTAGTATTTCTTAGGGGAATGCTATTTCATAAAATCAAAAATCTTAACTTTAGGTTAATAAAATCATTACAAACAATTGATATTATAATAGTAAAAGTAGATTTAATTAATTTAAAGGAGATGATTTTTTGTATTTTTATGACTATCATGTTCACTCTAATTATTCTTCAGATGGCAGCAATACTATTAAGGAGGTCTGTGAAAGTGCTGTTAAATCAGGTTTGAATGAAATTGCTGTTACAGATCATTTTGAGCCTACTAGTATGAATCAGGGTTATGAGCAATATACACCGAAAACTATTTTAAAAGATATCCTGGAAGCGAGAAAAATTTATAGCGGCAGAATTAAAATAAAGCATGGAGTAGAGCTTGGGCAGCCACATTTATACCCAAAGTACTCAGAAATTCTTTTAAAAGAAAACCCCTATGATTTTGTATTAGCCTCAGTTCATAAAATGAATAATGATGTAGATTTCAGCGAACTAAATTACCACAATATAGATGTGCCATTATATTGCATGAAATATCTGTCCGAACTAAAGCAGCTGGCAGAATGGAATAAGTTTGATTGTGTAGGACATCTGGATTTGGTTAAAAGATATGGGAGCTTATATAGAATTAAGATTAATTTGATGGATTATAAGGATGAGCTTGAAGAAATTTTTAAGATACTGATTAAAAATGGAAAAGGAATTGAGATAAACACTTCAGGATTAAGACAAGCTGCAAAATCCTGCCTGCCTGATTTAAATATTGTAAGTTTTTATAGACAGCTTGGCGGAGAAATTATTACTGTTGGTTCTGACTCACATTATGCGAAAGATGCTGGAAAAGGTATATATGAGGGAATAGAAATTGCAAAAAATGCCGGTTTTAAATATATGACAGTATTTAGCCAAAGAAAACCGGAATTCATAAAAATAGATAATAATAAAGATGATTTCATGATTAATAAATTTAGTAAGACTGCATAAAAAAATTAGAATTATTTACCTACTAGTTTAAAGTATG
>JAJBWD010000455.1:0-9232 GCA_032907345.1 Bacillota bacterium
ATCAGCAATTGTTCATAATCTTAACCAAATAAAATCTGCAGTAAATTCAGAAACTAAGATAGTACCTGTAATTAAGGCAAATGGTTATGGTTCAGACAGCTGCACCATTGCAAAAATTCTGCATGAGAATGGAATTAATATGTTTGCTGTTGCAGATACCAGTGAAGCTATAAAATTAAGAAAAGCAGGTATAAATCAAAATATATTATTGCTTTACCAGCCTTCCATGAAAGAAATTGATAACATTACAGATTATAATTTAACTTCCAGTGTCTGTGATTTAAAATTTATTGAAAAGTTAAATGATAAAGCAATGCAAAAAAACAAATTAATGAAAGTGCATGTGGAAATAGATACGGGCATGGGACGATTAGGGATAAAACCTGAAGATTCACTGCAGTTTTTTAAAAAAATCATGGAGTTTAAGCATATTGAAACAGAGGGAATTTTCATGCACTATGCTTCGGCAGACAGTATGGGAACAGCTGAGATGGGATATTCTAAAAAGCAAACTGAAATATTCAATGCTGTAATAAAAGAACTGAAGGGAAATAGTATAGACATTAAATATATACATGCTTCTTCCAGCAGTGCCATATTTAATTACCCCGAAGCGAATTACAATATGGTAAGACCGGGTTTTGTTTTATATGGATATTATCCTAATGATTTTTTTAAAAAAATGGTTAATTTAAAACCAAGCTTTAAGCTTGTTTCAGAAATAATATTTATAAAGGAAGTACCTGAAGGAACTAATACTGGTTATGGTTCCACATTTACGACAAAAAGGAAAAGTAAAATTGCTGCAGTTGCCATTGGCTATTCAGATGGATTAAGAAGGGCTCTGTCAAATAAGGGATATATCTGTGTTAATAATAAAAAGGCTCCCATTGTGGGAAGAATTAATATGGACATTACCATGATTGATATTACTGATATACCTGGCGTAAAAGTGGGAGATGAGGCAGCTGTATTCGATAATGAACTGATTACAATTGAAGATATTGCTGAAATATGTGACACTATAGGATATGAGATAATAAGCACCATAAGTGAAAATGTAAAAAGAGAATTTATTTCTTTATAACATAAAGTTTTAATAAACTATTTATTCCTATCCTTATTTCACAACACAGATCAGAAATTACATACTTTTTTGAAGTTAATTTTTAAGCTCCATGTTTTCATTTACGCATCTCCTCTAACTGCTCATTCTTAAGCCTGGAGACTTTATGACCTTTTCAAAACGTATTTAATAAAGTCATTAAACTTAAATTCATCACTGATTTGTTTAATGGCTTTATTATTAAAAATCAGGCCTATTATTAATAATCCATTAAAAATATTAATATAGACATCTTTCAGATCAAAAGTAAATAAGCCATTTATCAATATGTAGTCCAGGCTCCCATCCCAAAAGAGTTTATCAATTAAAGAGCAGACCGCGCCGGAAAATATAAATACAAACATATAATTAATAATCCTGCTGCTTCCTAAGTTTTTATTAACATATTGATAAAACAGGCAAATGAATAAAGTTAATACTGATACTGTTATTATGTGCAGCCATCTGCCATCCCCCAGCTCCAGCATGGAATTAAACCAGGAATAACGCCTGTTGAACATGGGCTCAAAATAAATAAACGGTGGGAGTATAGCGAATCTTTCATGAAGATAATAAGCATTAATTATTATTTTGATGAATTGTTCTAAAGCTATTAAAAAAATTGCACCAAACCAGGTTTTTTTATTTTCAATTCTCATAATTTTTATAAAACCACCTATCAATAAATTAATTATAAAAAAACAGGATATACAGCAATTATAAACTATATATCCTGTTTTCTAAATACTTTATATCTTATTTATTCAGCTGGTTAATTAAATCTCCTAATTTCTTGATGTAATCTCCATAGGAAGCCCAGTCTCCATTCTTCTGAGCTGCTATTGCCTTATCATATAAATCCTTTATGGCTGCTGCATTTTCTTTTGATATACTGCTGCCCGAATTTGTACTTGTGCCAGGCAAAGCCACCCCTGTATCAGTCTTGTAGTCAAATATTCCTGCTAAGGCCTTATCAATAGTTTCGGCACTTATTATCTTATCACCATACATCATGATGACTCTTTTCATTTCAGGTATGGCATTTGCACCATTTGACCTTAAGTAAAGAGGCTCAATATAAAGGAGAGAATTCTTAATAGGAAGAATAATTGTATCTCCGTAAACCACCTGAGAACCTTCCTTGTTCCAAAGAGTTATCTCCTGGGATATGGTTGTATCCTGATTTATCTTTGATTTAAAAAGATATGGGCTGTCTATGGACTGATCCGTCGGGAACCTGTACAAAACAAGTTTTCCATAGTTATCTCCGTCCATTCTGGCTCCAAGCATAGATACCATGTTTGGTCTTTCTCTCATATTGAAATAATCAACAAGTACCATTTCCTCTTTAGAATTTCCCGGAAGCTTTGTTGTAAAATATGAAGAATCATTTATTGCAACTTCTCCCTTAACTTCTTTTTCATTTGTAGATATCTGCCATAAATCTTCTGAATTAAAGAATACTCCCGGATCTGTCATATGATATTTTGATATAACCTCTCCCTGAAGCTTAAATAGTTGTTCAGGATACCTTAAATGAGTCTTTAAATCAGTATCCATTTCATCCATGCTCTTAAACAGCTTAGAAAATATTTTTGAATAACTTTCAATCAGCGGGTCATTTTTATCAGCTATATAAAAATCTGTCTTACCGTTTAGTGCGTTTACCACAACCTTAACGGAATTTCTTATATAATTTATGCCGTTATAGGGCTGTGAATAAGGATATTTATCTGATGTGGTATAAGCATCAATTATCCAGTAGAGCTGACCATTATTTATAACTATATAAGGGTCGCTGTCATAATTTAAAAATGGGGCTATTTTCTGAACTCTGTCCATTATATTTCTGTTTATCAGTATCTTGCTGTCGCTATTTATATCCCTGGACAGCAGGAAGTTAATATTTTTGTACTGAATTGCAAACATAATCCTGTTTAAAAAGGTCATTTTTATCCCGGACTCTACCTTATAATCAGTATATTTATTTCCGTCTCCGCTGGGGTAATCTATTTCCTGCATTTTAGTATTAACTATAGCATAATCCTTTGTCTTTTCTCCATAATAAATACTTGGGTTAGTTAGAGAAATTCCGCTCTTATTATTTGGAGGAATGTTATTTATTAAAAAATCCGGCTGGCCTGTTGATGTTACTGCATTGACATTACTCATAACAACTCCGTAGCCATGGGTATATACCAGATGCTTATTCTGCCAGTTTGCTGCATTTTCAACCAAGCTGTCTGAATTTATTTCCCTGGGTGCTATAAATACCTGAGTGTACTTTCCATTTATATTATATCTGTCTACGTCCAGGTCATTAAATGTATAGTAATATCTGAGAACCTGAGCCTGATTATAAAACTCCAGTGACTGTTTAAAGGAATTTATCTTAATATTGCTTATTATCTCTTTATTACTTCCAATATCCTCTTTTGTCAGATCATTGACTATATTGAAGTTTTGCTCTTTTAAATTATCAATGTTATATGCTTTTCTTGTGTAGTCAATATTATACTGAATGTATGGTTTTTCAAAGCTTTTCTCATTAGACTTTACTACAGCATTTTGAATAATAATGGCAGATACATTTTCAACAACAATCAGCCCGACTATAAATACTATGGATATAATTATAGGCTTTATTTTAGACCTTATGACGCTTATAAATACAACTACAGCAGCTGCTAATGAAGCAAATATAATAAGCTTATAAAACAAGTAGGTTACATGAATGTCAGTATAGGAAGCACCAAAGGCAACACCTCTTGGACTATATACCAGCTTCCATGACTTAATATAATATCCTATACTTAAGAAAAGCAGAATAAGAGAAGATACCACTGCCAGCTGCCTTCCTGCAAACCTGGTAAGTCCTCCCTTTAAATCCAGATTTAACTTTAAGCTTCTGCCTTGAAGAATTCTGTCTTTTGCTGATAATATAAAGTAAAGTACCACAGTAATAATAATTAAGAATATTAAGAATGACATGATAAATCCATATATTGAGTCGATTAATGGCAGCTTAAATACAAAAAACGAAACATCAAGTCCAAATATAGGATCTTTCACATTAAAATTCACGGAATTTGAAAACATGAGTATATTGTACCAATAGCTTGATGCAATAGAAACAGATAAGAAAAGAGACAAAACTGCATCCAGTATAAATATTATCTTTCTCTCCGTTTTCTTCTTAATAGCATTTATTTCCACTACCTTTTTGTACTTAATTATGCTGAGCCTTATGCTCTTATAATAAAACCAGATACCTAAAAAGCTTATCAGAAACAGAGGCACGGAAAGCTTTAATATGGCCATAAGCTTGGTAAAATAAACTGACAGGTAGCCAACTTCACTGTACCACTTAACATTAATTATAAAATTTACGATACTGCTTATAAAAAACAGCGCAAATATAATAATTCCCACAATTACAGATATGGTTGTTTTCTTTTTCATATTATCACCTCTTATTAAACTTCAGCGCTCTTGCTGCTAATGAGTATTTTGGTTCTATGGCTCCGACCGGACACAGCTCCTGACAGCAGAAACACCGTATGCAGTTGGTTAAGTTAAAATCAGGATATAATTTTCCATTTTCCTCTTTCATGCTGATAACTCTTGGCTTTTTGGGACAGACCTCACTGCACCTTTTGCAGCTTATACATTTTTCCTTATTCAGCCATGGATTAGGCGTCACTAAATTTCTCAGGGTATTATTTAAAAAATTATTGCCAAAGGTAAAGTCCTTTCTTTCTATGGCTTTCTTAAAGTTAACCGACTTCAGGTTATCAATATTTTCACCTAATACATCTATATCCTTAAGGAGTACCCCCTTATAACCTGAGTTTAGGGCTTCCTTTAAAGCAGGAATATCCAGTGGGTTATTATATCCTATAAGGTAAGATCCTACAGAATCCACGGAAGGCAGATTTCCCCCCATAACTATGGACTTTAAGTTATAAGGCGTTCCTGACTTTGGTCCGTTTCCCTCCATGGCAACTATTCCATCTAAAATAGCAAAGGAGGTATTAACTACCTTGTTTAAATCAAGCAGCATTTTACTGAAGTTTTCAGCCTCAGGAACCCTGGTATGAAAAGATGCTTTTGAAGTACCAATAACACAGCCAAACTGATTTTTTATAGCACCAGTATAGTGAGCCATGGCGTGAGTCTTAATTCTGGGAAGTGTTATAAGTACATCTGATTCATAGGCTGCCTTAGATACATTCCAGGACTTAATAAGAAGTGAATCATCTAGTCTTACATGTATTTCTTCCTTAAATTCATCAAACCTGACTCCATATCTGTCTGCAATATCCATAAGCCCTATCTTTAGTGCTGCCCTTTTAGAGTCTCCGAATCCGGGAGAATCTCCAAAGCTGATATTATCTGTATAATCCTTTACTATCCTGATAACAGCTTCAAATATAACAGGGCTTGTAACAACAATAGAATCCCTGGCCTCTGCGCTCAGCATATTTGGTTTTAAAAGCAGCTTACTGTTATAAGGGATTAAACTTTTTATATAGCTGTCACCGCCTAATAACTCAAAACCTTCTCTTATCTTTTTTTCAACTAAATCCAAGTCATAATTATCACATTTTAATAAAGCAACTTTTTCCATGTTTTCTCCCTATACTTGTAATTTTAATCTGTAACCAGATATTTTTTTTCTTCCAGTTCTTTAATTATTCTTGCCATACTTTCTTCATTTTCTGCTTCTACAGTATGAAGATGAACTCCCTTAGTCAATTTCATTAATGGCTCAGCCATGCTTTTATTCATCTTATTAATGAAGTTTATAATATCAAACTGAGTTTTTATCATTAAATTGCCTTTAATCTCACCATAAAGAGGGTGCTCAACTATTACATCCTTAATTATGCCTCCATATTTAATAATGGTGCTTAACTCATCCTCTATCTGATTCTCATCATGCTTTAAAGCAAGTACCCTTTCTATTCCCGCTTTTCTTTTATCTTCAATTATATACCCTGATGGAGTAGCTATTATTTTATTGCCGGAAGCCCTTATTATGGCTATGTCCTTTACTATAATCTGCCTGGTAACGTTAAGCTCTTCTGCTAAATTGCTTCCCTTAATAGGTTCACTTTTTATATTTAATTTGTTTAATATTACTTCTCTTCTTTCCTTTGAATTCATAATATCACCTAATACATATCATCAAATTTTCTTATTATTCTTAAATCATCACTGGATATGTTTTTATTGTGATGATTCTTAACAATGAATAATATTCTTTCATTATATCCGCTATTCTTAAGTATATCATATCCCATTTGTCCATGGTTATAAAATATGTAAATACTTTTATTTCCAGTAATTTTTTTTAATTTTCCTTTTGTAAGGCGGTCAAATAAAACAAGCAGAGATTTTTGAATTATATTTATATGATACTTAGTTTTTCCAATATCGTGAAGAAGAGCAGCTTTTGCCAAATCAGGATCATTTTTAAATTCTTTTTCTACAGCCTGGGCTACAAGAATAGAGTGTTTTTTCTCATACTTCGATAGTTTAAGAAAAATGTCCTTTATGTCAATATCTAATTTATTATCTATGTATTCTATATCCTGACTGTTTAAGGAAGAAAATATGCAAATCAGAAATTGTCTTATTCTTTTAATCATAACCTGCTCCTTAGCTAATTCCCTTAATTGAGGAAATTACATGATTTCTTTAATTAATATTATACCAGCAAAATTATCTTTACAAGGTAATTTTTACGTATTAGTATATACATGTACGGAGGAATGACATATGAGACTTAAACTAAAAAAGCTGCCAAACCTGGAGTATAATTTATATATTAATAATATAAATGGAATACTTCAGGCTTTATCATTAAACTTAGTGGTGCCTTATGCTTCAATATATACAAAAAGACTGGGCGGCGGAGACAGGGATATAGCACTTCTTAATTCCTATCCTGCTATATTTTGTTTATTTGCTGTTTTTTTCGGAACATATTTATATAGAAAATTTAAAAATAAGAAAAAAATTACTTCTATTTTCTTTTTATTAAGTAGAAGCTTTTTTTTGATTTTTATTATTATACCCTTTCTGCCCTCAGGATTTCAGCCGGGCATATTTGTTCTTTTATATGGTATGATGAATTTTCCGAATTCTATAGCTACCATGGGCTGGCAGTCTTATATAGGAGATTTATTTAACGGAAACTGGAGAGGAAGAGCACTATCTAAAAGAAATACTCTTTCAACCATATCAGCTCTTATAGTTACCTTTACAGCAGGAAATATATTGTACTATATCCCAAAAACAAATTCAGACAGGATGAAGTTATATCAGATATTTTTTGCAATAGCCTTTGTGATAGCTGTATTTGAAGTCTACAGCCTTACAATTCAGCACTTAGATAAGAACAGTATTCAGTTAGAGAAGGTAACATCGCTGGAAGATAAGAAATTTATAGATAAGCTTAAAGAAATTCTGAATATGTTTAAAGGAAATAAACCATTCCTTAACTTTTCTTTATGCGTTATATTCTTTCACTTTACCTGGCAGATGGGATGGCCTATATTTTTTACCTATGAATACGATGTGCTTCACAGCAATGAATTTTGGACGAGTATTTCAAGTACTGCAAACTGCATATTCCAGGCAGTGACATTTATCTTATGGCAGAAATATTCTGAAAAAAAAGGAAACAAATTGCTGATTTTCTATGCTGCCATGTTAATGGCCATTACACCATTTGCATATTTAATATCCAGAAGCATGATTCATATAGCACTGCTCAGCATAGTCAGCGGAAGTGCTGTTTCCGGAACCACCCTGCTTCTTTTAAATAACTTGTATGAAACAGTACCTGATGCAGACAGAACAACCTATATAGCCTTATATACAATAATAACCAATATCACACTGATGTTTGCTCCTGTTCTAGGAATGAGACTTAAGGCTGCTATGAATATATATTTTGCTTTATTGATAGTTGGTATTTTAAGAATACTTGCTTCCTTTGCTTTTTATTTAAGATACAGAAAATATAAAAATAAATCTTTAGCATAAGGGGGAATACAGATTGAAGGCTGCTCTTGTGGTAAATAAAGTGAAAAGCTCCAGGGAAGAAAACATGAAAGATATTTTAATGTACATCAAAATGGCAGGAGAACATAAAGCTGACTTAGTTGTTTTTCCTGAAGCTGCTGTTACCGGGCTGTGTCTTTCAGATAATCCCCTGACAGATATAAATTTAGGCTTGTCAGAAGACAGTTATGAAATAAGGGATCTGTGCAGTTCAGCTAAAAATAATAATTTAAATTTAGCAATAGGAATACTGGAAAAAGATAATGGTAAATTATATGATTCTGCTTTATTTATAAACCGGAATGGGAAAATTGCTTTAAAATACAGAAGGATAAGCAGTGGATGGAGAGATTCAAATCAGGAAACAATTTATAAAGAAGGATCTGAAATTAACTTTTTAGAAACAGAATTTGGCACCATATGTTTTTTAATATGCGGAGACTTATTTGATGAAAAACTTGTAAGTCATGTTAAAGATTTAAATATAAATATTCTTTTATTTCCCTTTGCCAGAAGTTTCTGCCATGGAACTGACATAAAAGAAAAATGGCAGAAGGAAGCTTTTAAAGAGTATGTTGAGCAGATCAAAAAATCAAATACTGTTACTTTAGCTGTTAACTGTCTGGATGAGGATTATTTTGGAGGGGCTTTTGCATTAAATAAAGATGGCAGCATTATTTCCTATTTTGATATTGGTCAGGAAGGTATGTTTTGGGTTGATTTATAATATATTTTTATATAAAAAAAAGAAGGTTTAGTACCTTCTTTTTTATGGTGGAGATAAAGAGACTCGAACTCTTGACCCCCTGCTTGCAAGGCAGGTGCTCTCCCAACTGAGCTATACCCCCGTATGGTGGACCTTCAGGGACTCGAACCCCGGACCGACCGGTTATGAGCCGGTTGCTCTAACCAACTGAGCTAAAGATCCAATACAATAACCTGGCGATGACCCGCTCTCCCACAGAGCCTCCTCTGCAGTACCATAGGCGCTTTGAAGCTTAACCTGCGTGTTCGGAATGGGAACGAGTGTTGCCTTCAAGCCATAATCACCAG
>JAJBWD010000456.1:0-4181 GCA_032907345.1 Bacillota bacterium
TATTTCTTCCCTCATAGTATTTAAGAACCTGATTATCAGAGAGCCATTTTACTATTAAGTCTTTATCACTGTGTTCTAAATTACGAACAATTAATTCCCCATTTTTACAGAAAATCATTGTTTTACCCCCTGATGATATTGGTATTCTATTATTAGAAAACTAAACTATAATCTTTTCAGCAAATATGTATTTATTATAACATATTCGTGGAATAATCTTACATATTACTTGATTTGTTTTGAAAAAAGGCTTAGAAAAAAGCACCTAGCAATAAAGTGCTAAGCGCCCAATTATAGTATATTAATCAATTTACTCAGAATAATTTTTGAACTTGTTTAACTGCTTTTTTATCCAGAATACTCCCTGTAACCACAACTTTTACATACTTCTCTATAGCATTACAGGGTTTAATTTTCTGGATCTGTGACAAAACATTTAAAATATCCATCTGCAGAAGCTTTCGCTGGGTTTCTTTGTACTTTGATATACCTATGCTCATTAATTTCTGCATAACTGCCTGAAATAAGTTTTCTTTATATGAAATCCATTTGTTGATGCTTTGTATCGTCTGCCTTGAAGTAATGAATTTCTCATCATCACAATGGGACAAATAACTTTCAGCAAGCTCATCAAATTTATTCTGTTTATCCCATCTTACATTTTCAGCTATAAGCATTATACCAATGCTCCGCTGATAGGAATTACTGCTACCTAATCTTTCTGATAAATCATCCCAATATGTATATACATCAGGTGAATATTCACTTCTGCTCTGCAAAGCAAGGAAAGCTGCATACCTTATTTCATCATTTTTCTCATTTAAAAGATTTACAAGAAATTTTATATCATCCATTTCCAGCTGCTTTGAAACTTCACCGATTTGATTTTTATTTTTAAGTAAAAAATCAATTGTAAGCATAATGCAAAAACTCCTCCGAATAAAATTACTTTTTTACTTTATAAGTGATTTGGGAATTATACATTCATTTTTATGAAGTGATTTTGTTTCACCACATGGTATCACACCCATTTAAACATAAAATTCATTAGTCTGAATACTTATTACTATGTTGAACTCATTAATTTCAAGTCTTTTGTAATATATTAGTAAAAAGTCCCATAGTAATTTTCCATACCCTTTACCGACGTAATCAGATTCAATAAAAAAATACTCTAAAGAAGTCTCATCTATTTTACTCACCAAGTTATAAAACCTAACAAAAACCCTTATCATCCTCAATACCAATAGTTGTATTATTATTTATTAATGTACCAGTTTCAGATTTTTATATTCCTCAGTTTTAGAAATCTCAGTAAAGGTACCTCTTTGTACGATTTTACCGCTGTCCATAAGAAGCACTTCATCAAATTTATTTAAATCATCAGATAATTTATGAGTTACCATAATTATGGTCTTTCCATCCATATTAAGCAGGATATTTTCCAGTATTTCAGTTGTGTTTACATCAACAGCCGCAGAAGGCTCATCCATAAGACAAATTTCTGTATCTGCAGTAAGCATTCTTATGATTCCTAAAACCTGCTTTTCACCGCCGCTGAGCTGCTGGGAATTCTTTTGTGATTTTATAACATCAACAATCTTCATTTTTAAATTATCAGTAACCTTGTTTACATTAGCTTCTGTATAAGAAGAAAACACTGTGGCATTATTCATAAAATCATCAGAAAATATATGTTCGCTTTGATTAATACAATACATAATGCCAGCTGTATCTATAGAATTTATATCTTCTCCATCAATTTTAATGCTACCGGAAGCTGGGACTATGTATGACATAAGCATGCTGATTAAAGTGGATTTTCCTGATCCGCTGTGGCCGATTATTGCATACTTTTTTCCTTTTTCAAACCTGCAGTTAATGTCTATCATATTGAAATTATTGTAATCAAAATTTATATCATCAAATACAATGTCACTTTTAAACTTCATCAAAGTTTTCAATTTAGTATCCGGTACTTTATTCAGATAGTATAGCACCTTTTCCTTTGTATGCTTCAGTGAACTTACAGAATTAAAGTCATACATCATGTCATTGATAGGTTCAATAAAGCTGTTGATATAACCAAAGGCAGCTACGCAGGTGCCTACTGTAATTTCATGATTTAATAGCAGAACAGCTGCCAAGATAAAGGCAGCTGCGGAAACGATGTTTAAGCTGAGATATTCCAGAGACATGGATAGGGCTTTAAATTTTCCATACTTATATCTCATATCTTTTGTGCTTTTTAATATTTTTTCATGTTCCCTATTGATGCTTTTTCTTGTTCTGCTTTGGATAACCTTAAAACCTTCAAGAAAATCCTTAATTTTTGAAACATAAACACCCATCTGATTTAAATATGTATTTCTCTTTTCAGCCAATGGCTTTGAAGTAAGTTTTGGAATTATTATTGTAATAACAGATCCTAAAAGTATTACTGCAGAAATTCTAAAATCTACATTTATAAACAGGAAGATGCCAAAAATTATGACTTTATTAGCAGCCTGTATTATATCTATGAGTGGTGTTAAATAGTCCTGATCAAGGGCAGTTATGTCATTTCCCTGAATTGAAATATACTCTCCCACATCCTTTGCTGAAAATTCCTGATAGTTATAGCTGAATATTGATTTAAAAAAGTCCCTTTTTATTGACTGTTCAAAATTCAAAGTAGCCTTCCAGGAAAAAATATTGGATAAATAATTAAAGATCACAGCACATAATAAACTTGCTCCATACAGTATTATGATGATAAAGAAAGAATTCATTTTTATTACTTTTCCTGTGAGTAAGTCAAGTAACTGTTTTTGCAGTGCCGGTATGGCAGCAGATGATACTGCCATTATCCCATCGCACAATATTCTCATAAAAATAAAGAACTTTATTTCATAAAAATACTTTCTCATAATCATTTCCCCTTAGTTCAGACTAGGCATTTTCTTCAATCTTTCTATCTCTCTTTTATAAAAATCAACTGTCTCGCCTTCTGTAATTTTCCAGTCCCTTTTTAGAAGTACAATAATTTCATCCATTTTTTCTATTGCCTTGTCATACTTCTCTTGTATTTCATATATATGAGAAATGGCCTCCAGTGGCTCCCAATATTTTGGCTTTGCCTGAAGCTCATAACCTTTTAAATAATATTTTACTGCTTCATCATATCTGCAAATTCTAACCATGCAGTCTCCTCTTGAAAACCAGGCAGCCCATTCATATGGATACAGCTTTGTCATCTGATCCCAAAGCTCCAGCGCCATAGGCAGATTGCACTCTTCCTTGTATATCATGCCGCCATATAACTTATACAGATAACCCTGATGTATTTTATTCATATTTTCCAAATAAATCCTTGCCTCGCTGCATCTACCATCTGCAATAAGAGAATCCATAAGCCATAAATAACCCTGCCAGTAATTGGGGTTATTTCTTACAAAATTCTTATAATAATCTATAAGTTTGTGGTGATTGAAACTATTCCAGTCACAATCCACCCCATTCTCCGCTTCCCTAAGTGCACAGTGATTATCTTTATTATCAGGAGCCAGCACCAGTGCATCCCTGGCATAGTCAGCAGCAACTTCATGGTGTTCATCTGCACGGTGATTATGCAGCTTAGATAATAATGTAAGACATTCCGATTTTTTACTTTTGTCATTAAGTTTTTCTTTGAGAAAATGCTCAGCATAGCTGAAGTCATCTTTTGCTATAAACCTTTCACTATAAATCATATTTTCAATCCGTTGTAAATGAGTATCATCAGTTAATGCAAACAGCTCATCAATTGTAACTCCTAAAATAACAGATAAATCGGGCAGTATCTGTATATCAGGCATTGATACATTGTTTTCCCACTTAGAAACTGCCTGGGAGGACATATTCAGTTTTTCTGCCAGTTCTTCCTGAGTCATTTTTTTTTCCAATCGCAATATCTTTATTTTTTTTCCTATCTCAATATTCATTAAAAATTACCTCCTATTTTTATCAGTTTAACCATTACTTTTATTTTAATATATTATTAAATATACTCAATGACCTGTTGGTTAAACTAATTCACCTGGCTGTTACATTTTAATAAAATCAGATTTTTCTATGATGCAGAATAAAATTCTTCTTATAAGAATCACATATAATCAATGTAGCTAAAATCAAAATACATAGCAATACCTTTATCAACACAA
>JAJBWD010000457.1:0-20792 GCA_032907345.1 Bacillota bacterium
GAAGAATAAAAAGTCCTGACCTGATCTTTAAAACTTTAAAAATTGGTTCCCGTACAAAAACCAGTGTATGCATTGTATATATAAAAGGCATCGTAAATCCAAAACTTATTGATGAAATCTACAAAAGACTTAACAGGATTAATACTGATGCAATTTTAGAATCAGGTTACATAGAGCAGTTTATTGAGGATGCCCCTTATTCAATTTTCCCTACTGTAGGCAACACAGAGAAGCCTGATACGTCAGCTGCAAAAATTCTTGAGGGAAGAGCATGTATTTTGGTTGATGGCACTCCTTTTGCATTGACAGTTCCTTTGCTGTTTATTGAAGGTTTTCAAAGTGCAGAGGATTATTATTCAAGGCCATACTTTGCAAGCCTTTTAAGAATTTTAAGATTTACCTGTTTTTTTATCAGCACACTGGCCCCTGCTACATACGTAATGCTGACTACATTTCACCAGGAGCTTATTCCAACTACACTGCTTTTTACCATGGCAGCAGGAAGGGAAGGTGTTCCCTTTCCTGCAGTATTGGAGGCGGGTCTTATGGTTATAACCTTTGAAATATTAAGGGAGGCAGGAGTAAGGCTTCCAAGACCGGTAGGCCAGGCGGTAAGCATAGTCGGAGCCCTGGTCATAGGTGAAGCAGCTGTTACTGCAGGACTTGTAGGAGGCCTTTTAGTAATTGTAGTCGCTCTTACAGCAGTTTCCAGTTTTGTTCTCCCCGCATTTACAGATGTAGAGGGAATACTTCGAATGTTTTTTCTCATACTTGCAGGATCCTTAGGCATATTTGGCGTAGGACTGGGAATTTTATTCATTCTTGCCCATGTAGTGTCACTGAGATCCTTTGGGACTCCATACTTTGCACCATTAGCTCCCCTTACAGTGAAAGATTTAAAGGATACTTTTATAAGAGTTCCTATTTGGAAAATGTCCACAAGGCCCCGCACAATTGGCTGGTATGATATGAAAAGACAAAATGATAACTTAAAGCCTGAACCACCTGAAGATGGTCAAAATTAATTATTATGAGGTGAATTAATGAAAAAATACATAAAAATTATATCAGCAATAACAATATGTATTTTTATTACCTTAAATACATCTTCCTGCAAAAATGCTCATGAATTAAACAGACTGGCCATCGTAATGGGAGTTGCTATAGATAAATCCAGTGATTTAAACAAAATTCAAACAACTGTCCAGGTAGCCAAAGTATCAGCAATAGGCAAATCCTCATCTAATTTAGGTCTCAGCGACATCAGTAAAAACTTCATAAATTATAAGGGGGATGGTTATACACTGATGGAAGCCATAACATCAATTAACCGAAAGCTAAACAGAAGGCTGTTCTTTCCCCATAATCAGGTTATCATAATAAGCAGAGAAGCTGCTGAAGAAGGAGTGGGGAAGTATCTGGATTTTTTTTTAAGAAACCGTGAAACAAGACTTTTGGAATGGGTTGTAATATCCGATGCTGAAGCTTCCAAAATATTAGATGTAAAACCTGACTTGGAATCTACCACGGGAAGAAGTATCGGGGAACTTATTAAAGTAGAAAAGGATGTTACCCAGGTACCAACTGTGGATCTGAAGGAATTTACGCAGAAGCTTATGAGCAAGTCTGCTTCACCTGTAGCCGCTATAGCAAAAATAATTAAAGAAGATAACAAAGATATGATAATCCTTACTGGTACAGCTGTCTTTAATAAAGATAAGATGGTAGGCCAGCTTAACAAAAAAGAATCAAGGGGACTTTTATGGGGTACAGGTGAAATGAAGGGGGAAATTATACTTGTACCGGAACCTAAAAATAAGGGAATGCTGAGTCTCCAGATAACTAAAAGCAGTGCTAAAATAACACCTGAAACTAAAGGAAATAAAATTTACATGAATATGAAAATTTCAGAAGAAGGAGATTTGGGAGAGCAAACCTCAAATGAAGATGAAGCAAATCCAGATGCATTTAAGGAAATTCAAAAATCTGCAGAAGAAGCCATAAAGAATGAAGTAATGGATGCAGTAAAAAAATCAAAAGAACTTAATTCAGATATATTTGGGTTTAGTGATGCAATTTATCAGCATTATCCCAAGGAATGGGTTAAATTAGAAAGCAGCTGGAAACAGGTTTATCAGGATATCATCGTAAACATAACTGTAGAGGCCAAATTAGACAGAACAGGAAGAATCACAAAGCCTGCAATGTCTAAAGAAAAGTAGTAATTGAGGTAAAGTATATGGCAGTTTTATTATTATTCTTTCTTATTTCAGGTTTTATTGAAATTAAGCAGCTTATATATAAAAAATACTGGTATGAGCTTAAAATTTCCTCCATATTCTTATCTATAACACTCATATTTCTGCTGCTTTACATTTTTAAAATTCCACTGCCAAGTCCTGCTAAATTTATAGAATATGAGGTAAAGGATCTTTTCCATTTAAATTATAAATAGTTAAGTCAGGAGTAAAAACATGAAAGTCGAAAAAGGTATAATTTCAGGAAAACAATTAATGTTCCTGATAATTGCACATCTTCAAGCATCCACACTGGCAATAGCATTTATTACCGGAATTGCAAATCAAAGTTTATGGATTATTATTTTATTTACATTTTTTCTAATGTTTATCTTTTTCTTAATATATTTAAAAATAAGTTTCCGGTATCCGGGTAAAAATTTGCTTGAAATCAATGATATACTTTATGGAAAAATAATAGGTAAATTTATATCTTCATTGTATATATATTTTTTCTGGTATGTAGCCACTGCAAATTTAAGATTTATAGCAGACTTTTTCAGTACTTTCCTTTATCATGAAATCAGCACTTCAGTTTTTATAATTTCAGCTGCAGTTGTTTTAATATTTGCTGTAAGAAAAGGTTTGGAAGTATTAGGGAGGCTCTCTGTACCTTTAGGAATATTGAGTATTATATCAACTTTTTCTATTACACTATTTACCATAAAGGACTGGGACTTAAAAAATTTTCTTCCTATTTTTAATTTGGAATTAAATAAAATCATTCAATCTGCAAACTTAATGATAGCCATCCCTTTTGGTGAAATGATAGTGTTCATGATGTTTTTCCCCTATGTAAATGAACAAAAAAAGGTTAAAAAATATTTTTATTTAGGGTATATAATTGGTTTTATTAGTCTAATAAGTGTTATAATCCGTAATACTGCTGTGCTTGGTAATATTACATCGTTATATCTGCAGCCTTCTTTTCAGGTTGCAAGAGTAATAAATGTTGGTGAGATAATAGTCAGAACAGAAATAATTATTTCTATAGTTCTGCTTTTCAACTCATTTATAAAAATATGTATTTTCCAATATGCATCTGTTATTGGTCTGGCCCAGCTTTTTAAAATGAGATATTATAAATCTTTAGTTCTCCCCATAGGAGTACTTATGTCAACATTTGCTGTATCCATGTTTAGTTCCTCCACCGAACATGGATACATTGGAGCCAACCTTCATCCAATATACGCATTGCAATTTATTATATTTATTCCAATAATTTCATTAATTTTATTGTACCTCAAAAAAAATAAGTAAAACTGAAAAGTTTTACTTTAATAAAATGATAAAATCATTCCGTCTTTTCCCGCATAGGTACCCATGGTGGCTCCCATGTAGTTTATTATTACATCCTTGGGTTTAAATCTTTCAATGATCTGTGATTTTAAATACTCTGCATCTTCTAAATTCCCTGTGTGGGTAATGCCAAATATAGTATCATGAAAATTGTTTTTTCTCTCTCCTATTACATCCAGAACTCTCTTCAAGAATGCTTTTTTGCCCCTTATTTTTTCCAGCTCTACTACCTTTCCATTAACTCCCTCCAACAGAACTTTTATATCTAAAATTTTTGCAATTGATCCTTTAAACTTACTTAATCTCCCTCCTTTAACTATGTTTTCAAGAGTATTAAGCATAATTAATATATTCATATTATCTCTGATTTCTTTAAGTTTTTCTATTATTTTATCAGCAGAAAATCCTTGAGATGAAAGTTCTGCTGCCTTAATAACCTGAAGTCCGTGCCCTAAGGATCCGCCTAAAGTATCAAATACTTTAACACCCTTCCCTGAGATATCTTTTCCCATTAAGGCTGACTGATAGGATCCGCTGAGACCTGAAGATATAGTAAGGCATATTATTTCATCATTCTTCACTTTTTTAAATGAATCTGCAAATCTTGCCGGTGAAGGCTGTGATGTTTTAGGAAGTTCATTGGAAGAAAACATTTTTCTAAAAAACTCTTCTGATGTAATATCAATACTTTCCATATATTCCCTGCCATCTAATCTGATAGTTAATGGGACCACTAAAATATTATATTTATCAATAAATTCCTTAGGCAGATCAGCAGAACTGTCTGTAATTATCCTTACCATTATACACCCCCACAATTATACATTATTGTCCTACTATGGAATTATAGCACAATTGTGGATAATAAAGAAGATTATAAAGAGATATAAGCAATTTAAGCAAAAAAATAACCATTTGCATGTTAAATGGTTATTTTTATCTGATATTTTATTTTACATTGTACATACCATGACTATTCATGTAATCAAATATCTGCTCACCATGGTGTTGTTCATCCTGCTGGATATGCTGAAGAGTCTGCCTGACTGTTTTATTTGCAGATTCAAAAACTCCTGTATCATATGTTCCTGAAACATACTTTTCAGTGGATAATAAGTCACTGCAGAGAACCTTATCTCCCTCTTTTCCCATAGCCCCGCTGTAAGATGAATTTTGAGCCTGGGTTGTATTTACCTGCTGCATAGAGGCATGACTCATGTTAGGTTCTTTGCCCTGAAGCATATCATTAATCATATCTAAATGGTGCTGCTCCTCTCCTCCCAGTTTGCTGAAGAGCTGCTTAAGTTCAGTATCCTGAGCCTGTTGAAAATAATTGCTGTATTTTTTTACGCAAATATCCTCCTGACTCTTCTCGTCTTCTAAAAGCATCCTTTCTTTTTGGCTAAGTTGTAATGGCATACTAACACCTCCAAAACATATTTTCTGCTATATTTTCTTTTTTATTCACTGCAGTTAAATTATTTTTCCTACCTTTCCGGTACTGCTTTTTCTTCATTCAAAAATAATCCTGTCGTAATAAGGAGAATATCATATTTCCAGCAGTATAGTTTATATAGAAAAATAATAAAAATTAATGCTGACTCCCTTTGCAATTGGGAGTCAGCACTATTTTAAACCTGTCTGTTTTTAATTATATCCCGGTACTTATAAAAGCTGTCCTTTTTTATCCTGTCCTGAGTTTTAAAATCCACATAAACTATGCCAAATCTTTGAGTATAGCCATGTCCCCATTCAAAATTATCAAGAAGAGACCAGCAAAAATAACCTGCTATATTAAGTCCCATATCATTCATCCTTGAGACTGCCTGAAGATGGTTAACCAGATAATCTGTCCTTCCTTCATCATGAACATATCCGTTTTCAACAGTATCATTCCAGGCCGATCCATTTTCTGTAATGTATATAGGAAGATCGGTATATTTATTCCTTATCATTTTTATCAGATCTACAAATTCATTGGGTGAAATATCCCACCCCATGTCAGTCTTCTTATAAGAGGAATAAGCACCGCTGCTTAATGTTATCGACATTGAATCATACTCAACTAAAGAACGATTATAAAAATTTATACCTAAAAAGTCACATTTTTCTCCAATAATATCAAAGTCACCTTTTTTGATGAATCCAAAATCTGAACAGCGGCCTGCATACAGATTTACTATATCATAAGGATAACTTCCTTTAAATATTGGATCTAAAAACCATCTGTTGCTTGTCCCATCCACATTAGAAGCTGCTAATTTATCTGTAAATGATGCACTTTTAGGATAAACCGGAGTCAGATTTAAAGTAATTCCAATTGGTTTATTATATCCTAAATCGTGATAATGCTTTACAGCAAGCCCATGGGATAATAATATATGGTGAGCAACCTTCATGGCAGCAATAATATCCTTTTTACCAGGGGCATGTTCCCCCTGTGCATTGGATAAAATAGAGGCACACCAGGGTTCATTATGTGTTATCCATATATCAACAAGACCATCCAGCTCTTTAAAGCACTTATCTGCATACTGAATAAAATACTTTATATTGTCTCTAACCTCCCAGCCGCCAATATCCTGAAGATATTGAGGCAAATCCCAGTGATAAAGCGTTACCGCTGTCTTAATATTATTATTTTTAAGCTCTTTCAAAAGTTTTTTATAAAACTCCATCCCCTTAGGGTTATACTCGCCTAATTTGGGAAATATCCTGGGCCAGGCTATTGAGCACCTGTAGGAATCAACACCTAAATCCTTTATTATTGATACATCTTCTTTATATCTATGATAATGGTCGCATGCCGTATCTCCATTATCCATATTACAAACATTTCCTTCAATTTTAGAAAAGACATCCCATATTGATGGAGTCCTGCCATCTTCATCAAAAGCGCCTTCAATCTGATAGGATGAAGTAGCAACTCCAAAAATAAAATTCTTATCAAAATTCATATAATTACCCTCCTGTTTAGTCATTAATTCGGGTACAGCTATTTCTCACAATGAGTTTTGTTGGAATTCTGCTTTCCAAAGACTCATCAATATTCTTATCCTCAATCAGGCTTACCAATATATCTGCAGCCTTGCAGCCAATTGTTTCCCTGTCCTGTTCAATTGTTGTCAGTGCAGGTGAAGTAAGAGCTGCCATTTTAACATTATCAAAGCCAACAATGGAAATATCCTCAGGAACCCTAAATCCCTGTTCCTTTAATGTATTCATAGCAGCAAAGGCATAATCATCATAAGCTATGAATATGGCAGTAGGCAGGTCCTCCCAACACTGCTGAAGCAGCTCAGAAACAGCTCTGCTGCCGGCTTCCGGTGTGAACTCCTTAGCTTCTATAAAATACTTGGGATTTTCCTCAATACCCTTGTTTTTCAAAAAATCCTTATAAGCTCCATACCTTTCCCTTCCTGCTATACTAGATAGTGGACAGGCTATATGGGCTATCTTTCTGTGCCCTAGAAAATATAGGTATTCCAATGCCTGTTTGCTTCCCATGGTATAATCAGATATGACTGTATATTTCCCGGGATAAACCATTTCTACAGAGACACATTTTAAATCGCTGTTTAAAACGCACTTTATGTCATCTGTAAATTTTGCTCCAACAGCAAGCAGTACGCCGTCAACGCCTCTATATATGCAATGCTCCAGATAGGTAGCGTCCTTGTTGCCTAATTTTCTGTTTACAAAAACTATATCATAACCATATTCTCCTGCTCTTTTTTGAAAATTATGAAGAATAGCACTAAAATGGGGATGAGTTATACCTGTGCCTCCTTCTTCAAAATATAAAACACCAATAAGCCAGGTTTTTTTAGTAGCTAATGCTCTGGCATTATTGTTAGGAGTATAACCAAGGTCCTTTGCTGTATCCATTATTTTTTTATAGGTATACTCATTTACACCCTTATAATTATTAAAAGCTTTAGATACGGTTGCTGCTGAACACCCTGCTTCTTTAGCCACATCATATATCGTTACCACTATCTTCTACCTCAGTTTCGTAAATTTATACTAATATTATAACTTATGCCCTCAGGCTATTCAATCAAGGATCATGTACTTAAAATAATAGAAATCTGCATAGCTTTTCCCGTATATCATATCCTGGCAGCTGATACCAGTAAAGGCACCGGTAAAGCCCATGGGCTCAGCATATTCATCAGATAATTTTCTAACATCAATTTTATATGGAATAGTGTACCACTTACTGTTATCTGTTGAATATGAAAATTCTCCAGATATTTCTCTTACTGTAAGCCTTAAATAGACTTTTTCACCTTCAATTGGTATTTCTTCCTGAAGCGGCATAAAAAAGTTTTTATTGTCAAATACTAAAACACCCAGACAACTCTGCTTTTTTTCTTCATCATATGATACTCTTAAATAATATTGATTTTCCTCGTTATATCTGTATAAAAGTCCTGCCATCTGCTGAAAACTGCTAAATGAGGCTTTAACGCAGGTTTCTGCCTGAAATGAGAAATCAGTCTGTCTCCTTACCAGCATATTCTGATTATGGGTGGATATAAGAGAGTCCTTTCCATATAACCTTAATATTCCATCATTTAATATTTCATATTCAGCAGGTACCCTAAGGGACATAAAGTCCAGCTTATAGTCATTATCATTAAATTTGTAATAATATATCTTCTTTTCTTTTTTATATCCATACCCCTCAAATTCTGCCTTAGGAACCATTCCTCCATCTTTTAAGTATGGCCAGTCATCCTTCCATATAATTTCCTGCACTGAAGTTTCCCTGCCAAGAGGACATCTCATGCTTTCATCAATTGGCCTTCCGCACAAAAATGCACACCACCATCTTCCATCAGCAGAGGAACATATGCTGCCGTGTCCTGCTTTTTTTAAATATGATTCCAAATGTCCCTTTGAACTGACTAAATGTTTATTTGGATGAACCTGATATGGTCCTTTTATATTTTTGGATCTTGCTGCTGTCATTGCATGTTCATAAGAAGTCCCCCCTTCAGCAGTAATTAAGTAGTAATAACCATTTATTTTATATAGATGAGGTCCTTCAGTTAGTCCTCTCTCTGTACCTGTAAATATCTTTACAGGACTAGAAATGGGATTTAATGTAACGGGATCGATTTCTGTCAGCAGTATTCCTGTAAACTGATCATCACCCTTCTTTCTATAATCCCACTCCATATTCACCATATATTTTCTTCCGTCATCATCATGGAACAGAGAGGGATCAAACCCGGATGAATTTATAAATACCGGCTTGCTCCAGGGTCCTTCAATAGATGGTGCCTTTGTTACATAATTAAAGGTATCTTTGAAAGGACCAAAAGCCCAGGTTTTTACATCAGTAAATACAAGGTAAAAGTACCCATCACTATAAGTAAGGCAGGGTGCCCATATCCCTCCGGACTGGGGATTCCCCCTCATATCAAGCATATCAGGAGAGTTAAGAGGGGAAGGTACACTCTCCCAATTTGCCAGATCTTTTGATTTACTTATTGATACACCAGGAAAATATTCAAATGTAGAATTTGCAATATAAAAAGTACCATCAACATATATCATGCTTGGATCAGGATGAAAGCCTGTAAGCACAGGATTTTTTATCATGTTTTATCACCAGCCTTTGTTACTCTTTTACAGCTCCCATTGAAATTCCATTAACTATATGCTTTGAGAATACAGCATATACTATCAGTATTGGAATTATAGAAACTGCAAGTCCTAAATAAATACTTCCATACTCTGTTCTGTAGGTATCTCCTCTTAGTGTCTGAACAAGCATTGGAAGAGTGTACATCTTCATCTTTGATATTAATATAAATGGTGTAAAGAAGCTATTCCAGGATGCTACGAAAGCAAATATTCCCATTGTAACTGCTCCGGGTTTTGCTATTGGCATCATTATCTTGTGGAATATTCCAATTTCGCTGCAGCCATCTATTCTGGCAGCATCAATAAGTTCCCGTACAACAACAGCCTCCATATACTGTTTCGCAAAAAAGATTGAGGCAGGAGCCGCAATTGCAGGAATAATCAAAGGAATATAGGAATTTGTAAGTTTAAGAAGCGACATATATCTGTAAAAACCAATTATTGATACCTGTGTAGGGACCATAACAAGAAGCAAAACAAGCCCATACAGGAACTTCTTCAATTTAAAATTATAAACATGAATTGCATAAGCAAACATCATTGAAGAATAAACACTGAGAACAGTAACTGAAACAGATATAAATGTACTGTTAAATAATCCATGAAGAATGTTAAAGCCTCTGTTCGTTAATGTTTTCCAGTTAGTTATGGCGTTTGTGCCTGGAATCAGGCTCACACCCTGCTGTATTTGAGGTGTAGACCTGGTGGCATTTACAAGTAAAATCCATATGGGGACTATACATATAATAAATAGTAAAATGAGAAAAACATATATGAAAGTTCTTATGATTCTGTTTTTTATAGTATAATTCATACTGCTTCACCCCTTTTTCTAAGCTTTATTATCCTTTTTTCTTCTTTAATCATCTTTCTTCTGTCCTTGTCTCCAAGGGCTCTGAATATAATCAGGGAGCAAATGCATGTGGTAATAAATATCATTACCCCAACAGCAGCTGCCGCGCCTATATGACCCTTATTACTGGAAAATTTCATATACATAAGGATATTCATAGTCATAATGGATCCATTTGGTGAGCCTCTTCCGTCTGTCAGCATATATGGAATATCAAACATCTGCATACCGCCTACAAGTGATGTAATTAGAGTATACACAAGAATTGGTTTTAAAAGAGGCAGTGTAATCTTTGTAAACATAGTCCAGCCGCTGGCTCCGTCAACCATTGCAGATTCATAGAAGCTGTCGGATATGGATGTCATACCTGCCATAAGTATAATTAGTGTGGAGCCGAACCACATCCACCACTGAATAAATATAACTATTGACTGTGTCCATTTATCATTCCTGAAAAAATCTATGGCACTTGAAGTAACTCCGCTTCTCACAAGTATCTGGTTTACTGGTCCATATAAATTAAAAAAAGTAAAGAACATAACTGCTATTGTAGCAGGCATTAAAAGGTTAGGAAGATAAAATATGGCTCTCCAGAAACCTACTAGCTTTATCCTTATTCTGCCGCTGGTAAACCACACAGCAAGGAGCATTGCAATGCCTATTTGTGGTATGAAATTTAGAATCCATAATTTCCAGGTATTTAAAAATGACTGCATAAAGTAGGTATCATCAAATAACTTTTTAAAATTTTCAAGACCCACTATTTGATAGCTTCTTGTCATCAAAGTTGTATTTGTAATGCTTAAATAAAAGGTGTAGATCATAGGATAAAGACTGAATAATAGAAATCCTATTATAAAAGGAGCTGTAAAAATATATCCGTAATAGTCTTTATTTATTTTGCTCTTTGATACTTTAGTTTTCTCCGTTTTTTCTAACAAGCAAAACCACCCTTTCCCTAATATTATCAATAAAATCTGCGGCATAAATACCGCAGATTTGTTTTTATTTTAGGAACTTTTTACCTTTTTATGCCTGCAGGCCTAAAAGGTAATTTCCTTAGCATTTAGTCTACATTGACATCCGGAAGAGCATTTTTAACTGCATCCTTAAACTGCTTAACCGCCTGATCTTTTGTAGCTTTTCCTGATGCATAGTTATTCAGCGGATCATTTAACGCTCTCTGAATTGCATCATCACTGGCCTGAAGAAGCTTTAAGCTGATGTTTGGAGCAGCTGCTGCAAATCCTTTATAGGAGTTTTGTCCTGATAAGAATTTTGTAGTATTTGCATCATCAAACTTGGATTTTATTTCATCAACTACTTTACTGCTGGATACAAAATCGCCTGCACCCTGAGCTAATTTATCACCTACAGAAGGATCAATTTTCTTTAGGTATGCATTTGTATAGGTTCCCAGTGCCCAGTTCTTAAGTGTGTCTTCATTTAATGTACAGAATTCAACGAATTCCTTTGCTAAATCTGCATTCTTAGCATCTTTAAGTGCAGCTATCCAGGTTCCGCCCCATTGATATGGCATTGGTCCATTTATACATGCCCAGTCTCCTGAGGTATCTTTTCCAACTTTACCGGTCTTGTCCTTGTTATCTTTTGGTGCTGCATTAGGCATAAGTGTATAAGGCAGTCCCCAGGTTGGAAGAAGATAACAGAATACTTGCTTTGCATTACCTTTTGCATCAGCCAGTGAATCATTCATTCCCGCGAACCAGCCTTCCTGCCACTGCTGTGCCTGAGCTTCATATCCATTTTGTCTGAAGACTTTTGCCAGATCAAAGAGTTTGTCTACCTGTGGATCAATGGTGAGCTTTCCATCTACAACCCATGGTTTTTGTCTATTAGCAAAGAATAAGTTTTGGAAATCTCCTGTGGAAGCAACCATATAGGTACTGCCATTTGATTTTTCCTTAACCACCTTAGCAGCTTGTTCAAATTTACTCATATCTGAAACTAATTCCTGAATTTTAGCCGGATCATCAGTTCCAAAATACTTTTTAGCTAAACTTCTTCTATAGAACATGGCACCCGGAGTTGCCTGATATGAAAATGCTTTTGTCTTTCCCTCATAGGATCCAATATCTATAGTAAACTGATAGGTACCAAGTTCTTTTGCTTTTGTCAGTAAATCAGAAATATCTGCCAGATAATCACTCTCTACGTATTCTCTTACAAACGAAGCCTCCAGTGAAACTACATCCGGAACGTCTCCAGACTGCAGGGTAGATTTAAGTTTAGTCTGAAATTCTCCATTAGTCATAGGTATCATAGTATATTCTACCTTAACTTCCGGGTGTTTCTCCTGAAAAGCAAGTGCCATGGTTTTTACCTCATCAGTAAAGGACCATACCTTTAGAACCTTTTTCTCACCAGTATTACTATTTGCCGGCTTTGCATCTTTACCGCACCCTGCAAATAGGCTGACGCACATTAAACATGATAGTACTAATGCAACAGTCTTTTTCATAACTTCAACCCCCTAAAATAAAACTTGTATAAATTGAAATAAAGAAAGCGGTTTCCTTTTTTTCAATTTTATATTACCACAAACGTTTACATTTATCAATATATTTTTTAATTTGTTTGTAATATACTTCCTGAAATTATTGAAAGTCCCCAAATTTATTTAGTTTTATCAGCTGCAGTTGCAGGTTTGACTTGTTCTGCCTTAGCTATTAAGCTAAATTTTACAAATTTATCGAAACCGATTTCCATTTTTACATTTTATTGAATTTTTAGACGTTGTAAAAAATAAAACCGACACCATTATTTAATGATGTCAGTTAAGTATAATTATTTTATTTCATATCTGTTTTCCATATTATTATTAAAAAGATATAAGCTATATAGAGCACATCTTACCATGTCCTCTGCAGCCTGATCTGTAAAAAATGCCACATGGGGAGTTACTATAACATTGGGAAATGACTTTAATATGGCCAGCTCCCTGTTTTTAATAATATTACATAGATGATCCTTATGGATTATGCCTGATTCATTTTCAAAACAGTCAATTCCAGCCCCTCCGATTTTACCTGATTCCAGACCATCAATAAGATCAGAGGTGTCTATAAGCTCACCCCGGGCTGCATTTAAAATTATTACTCCATCCTTCATCTTTTCTATAGTTTCCCTATTAATCATATGGTAATTACTTTCAAAGTATGGGACGTGAAGTGATATAACATCACTTTCCTTATAAAGACGGGACAGTTCCACATATTCCATGTATTTTTTTATATCTTCATCAGGATGGGGATCGCAGCCTATAATCCTGCAGCCAAATCCGCTTAAGTTTCTGATAACAGCCTTCCCTATTCTCCCAGTTCCTAGTACACCAACAGTCAGGTTCTGCATTTCCCTGCCCTGCATATCAGATATGGAATAGTCCATGCTGTGAGTTCTGGCAACTATATAACAGGATTTTCTTACCAGCATAAGCAGCATCATCACTGTATAATTTGCAACGCTGTAGGGCGAGTACTCTGCATTGCTTACTCTAATGCCAAGTTTATTAGCATAAGGAGCATCAATATTATCATATCCGATGGATCTACTGGCAATAAATTTTACCCCGTTTTCTTTTAATTTATCAATAACATCAGCTTTAACACTGCAGCTTCCTGTAACTGAAATTCCATCGCAGCCCTTTGTAAGGCTTACTGTATCTAAGTCCAGGTAATCTTTTATCCTGGTTACTTCAATATTGAATTTTTTTTCATATTCTTCAAAATATACCTTTTCATCAGGCCTACACTTAAAAGCAATTACTTTCATCGTTTGTTTTCCTTTCTCATTATTTTATTCCATAAGACTCTGCCAGTTTTTTAAATACAGGCAGTGCTTTTTCAATGGTTGATGTCTGTACGCAGTAGGATAGTCTGAAATGGCCCGGGCATCCAAAATCATCACCGGGAACTAAAAGCAGGTCAAATTCCTGAGCCCTTTTGCAGAATGCCTTGGCATCTGACTCTAAGGAAAGGGGGAACAGATAAAAAGCCCCTTCAGGTTTAACGCAGCTGAATCCCATTTCCGTCAGCCCTTTATAAAGCAGATCCCGATTTGTTTTATATATACTGATATCTGAAGTTTCATTTACACATCTGGCAATAACCCTTTGGAAAAGCGTCGGTGCATTTACATAGCCCAAGGCCCTGGCTGCTCCTGCTATTGCTGCCATAACTATTTGGAAGTCCTCCATCTCATTTGGAACAGCAACATAGCCAATTCTTTCACCGGGGAGGGAAAGTGATTTGCTGTAGGAATAACATACTAAAGTATTATTATAAAACTTTGGTATATATGGTATAAATACATTTTCATATGCTATCTCTCTGTAAGGCTCATCACAAATAATATATATAGGGTGATTATATTCCTTGGATTTTTTCATCAAAAGATCTGATAATTTTTTTATGGTTCCTTCTGAATAAACTGCTCCGGAAGGATTATTAGGAGAATTTACGATAATTGCCTTAGTATTTACATTAATTAATTTTTCTAATTCTTCAAAATTTATCTGAAATGAACTGGTATCTGCAGGAACCAGGATTAATTTTGCTCCGGCTGCTTCAACAAAACATTTATATTCAGGAAAATAAGGAGCAAAAGTTATATATTCATCTCCCGGATTGGCTAAAGCCTTAAAGCAGATGCTGATTGCAGCTGCTGCTCCTATTGTCATAAACAGGTTGTTTTTAGTAAAATCCATGCCAAATCTTCTGTTGATACTGCCTGCTAAAGCTGTTCTTACATCCTCGTATCCAGGGGCCACAGTATATCCATGGACAAAGGTATCTTTTTCATTATCTAATATATCAAGTATAGCTTTTTTGACTGATGGAGGTGCAGGTACATTAGGGTTGCCTAAACTAAAATCAAAAATATTTTCCTCCCCAACAACAGCTGCCCTTTTTCTTCCATATTCAAATATGTTTCTGATGGTGGATTTTTTACTGCCCAATTCATACATTTTGTTTGATACCATGGATAATTCCTCCTAATTATTTAATAATATAACTCTATTATAACCTTAAAAAGGTCTCCGTCAAAATCAATATACATTATTCCCCCGTGAAGCTCAACTATGCTTTTTGCTATAGCAAGACCCAGGCCGTTTCCTTCTATGTCTGAGTTCCTGGATTTATCTCCCCTTGTAAATCTTTCAAATATCTCCTTTTTGTCAAAATCAAGGGCAGTTAAGGATACATTTTTAAAGGATATTTTAATTCCTTTACCTATATTGTCAACTGATACATATACTCTTGTATTATTAACTGAATATTTTAAAGCATTATTAATAAGGTTTTCAAAAACTCTGCTCATTTTATTCCCATCTAAATACATGCTTATCTTTTTATCATAGGTTTTAAGTATGAATTTAAGATTCTTATCTTTATACAGCTCTGAATCTGAATATTCGGAAATAGCCTGCTTTAGAAGCTCTGCCACATCTACTTCTTCCTTTTTTACTTCTTCTTTCCCGCTGTTTATCTTTGATATTTCAAACAAGTCCTCGATAAGAGTTTTCAGCTTCAGGCTTTTTCTGTTCAAAATTTTTATGAATTCAACCTTCTCCTCCTCTGATATATCTTCTCTTAATAAAATATCAGTATAGTTAATTATAGATGTAAGAGGAGTCTTAAGGTCATGGGAAACATTTGCAACCAGCTCACTTTTAAGCTTCTCGTTTTTAATCTGATCCTCAATGGAGACTTTAAACCCCTTATTAATCTTGTTTATATTACAGGCAAGCCTTTGTAAGGACCTGTCCCCAACCTCTTTTATAACATGGTTTATATCACCGCCGGTTATTATTTCCGTGCCTTTTATAATTCTGTCAAGGTAAATGGAGAACTTTATAATACATGGGAAAATGAAGACAAAATAAATTAAGATTGGTATAAGAAATATTATAATAACTTTACCACTTGCACTTACAAATCCTAAAAGTATTTGAGCAAATACAGTCATTGTGCTTATTATAAAGAAAAATACTTTAAAAAGCGTACTCCTTTGTCCAAACCAAATATATATTATTTTAATAAATTTGGCAATTATATTATTCTTTATACAAGCTTTAAGGTTATCTTTCCCAAGCAAATACAGCAGCAAAATTAAAATAAATGAAAGAGCAGCAGCTATGGCCAGCTTGATGGTTATACTAAGTTTTTCATTTACCATATTGTTTAAAGATGAATTAACAGAAGCTGCTTCCTTATTTATTGAGGCCTTATTTTCGCTTAATATCTGCTTAATAAGCAGAATATCCTCCGCTTCATACTTATAATTCGCAGGGAACCAATAAGCTTCTACGAAATTACTAGAGTTATCTATAGAATTATTACCTGATTTCCCGGCGGGGGACTGATTGGAATCATAGGAGATGTTATACCATTTGCCTTTTTGGGAAACGTAGCTGTAAAGCTCCCCGTTTTCCTGAGAAAAAGACTTTAATTTATCCTTTATATAACTTATATTGTCTCTGTCATTGGTAATAAATGTACCATGACTTTTATCTATGATAATGAATTTTACCATATTATCATAATTGTTTTTATCAACTAAAAGCAGGTTGGACATACTTAGCTTATTTAAATTATCCAGGGAACCCTTTGAAAGCATATTTAGATTTGATGTACTGCTGTATATTGACAGGCTTGCTTTTTGGGCTAAATTCTCCATCCACCAGGAGTAGGTTATAAATTTAAGATTATTCTGCTCTGTATCAATGTTATTAAGCAGGCTTAACTTATCTTCTGCTTCACTTTTCTCCTGCTGCATATTTTTTATATTACTGTTTACATTATTAAAATTACAATAATATCTGAAAATATTAAAAAATAAGATGAGCAGCAAAGCTATTATTAATAAAAAGCCCTTTTCAATAATAATCTGTATTCTTGGATAGTTTTCTAATCTATTTTTCAATTTTATAGCCAACCCCCCACACAACTTTTACGTATCTGGGATCCTTTGTGTTTATTTCTATCTTTTTTCTAAGTCTTCTTATATGGACAGAGACTGTGTTTTCTGAATTAAAAGCAGGCTCCTGCCATACCCTTTCATATATTTCATCTGAGGAAAAAACTCTGCCTCTGTTTTCTGCAAGAAGAAGCAGGATATCATACTCTATTGGTGTCAGCTTTATTTCATTTCCAAATAACGTTACCTCATGGTTTTTCTTGTTTATTATAAGATCATCAATTACAATCTGGTCTTCTGCTGAATTTTTAGCGTAATTCCCCAGGTCTACATATCTTCTAAGCTGGGATTTTACTCTTGCTACCAGTTCTAATGGATTAAATGGCTTTGTAATATAATCATCTGCTCCAATATTAAGCCCTAATATTTTATCAGTCTCTTCACTTTTAGCAGACAGCATGATAATAGGTATATTCTTTTTCTCTCTTATTTTAATGCATGTTCTTATTCCATCCTGCCTTGGCATCATAACATCAAGAATAATAACATGGATTTCAGTATTTTCAAGAATATCAAGGGCCGCAAGTCCATCCGCTGCCTGCAAAATGTTTATATTATCAGTACTTCTGAGATATACTTCAATTGCATCTCTTATTTCTTTTTCATCATCAACTACTAAAACATTATAGGTTCCCATAGATACCTCCTGTTAACTATTTTCTAAAGAAATCACTGTAATTTCAGGTCTGTTAAATATTCTAAAGCCTATTTTACCATTACCCAGACCGCAGCTCACTATCATTTTACTTCCGGTATTTTCAAATTCCCCTGCATCGTACTCAGGAAATAATGTGTTATCAGGAGAAAAAACTCCACCCACAAAGGGCAGCCTGACATATCCTCCATGTGTATGGCCAGCTAAAGTCAAGTCTGCACCCCAGGAGCTGTATACAGGAAAATATTTAGGATTATGGGTTAATAAAATATTGAATTTTTCTTTGTCAGCTTGTCCTATAGATTTTTTTATATCCGATGTCTGGTATTCTTTCTCACCGGCTAAACTCTTAGAATCCTTTCCTTTATAATAAGGAAGAGGCAAAACAAGACCATACAGTTTTATACTTTCATTTCCTTTCTTTAGCTCTATTTTATCATTATCCAGTACAATAATGCCAATCTTCTTCAGTTTATTCATATATTCATTGAACCAATCTGAATTTTCAGTATCTGCTGTTAATTTTGCTATCTGCTCATGATTTCCTTCTACATAATAGATCATCTTGTATTCTTTATTAAGATTTTTTGCTAAATTAAGAAATGATTCTCCATTATCACTTTCAGAGTTTAGCATATCACCGGTAATTACAATTATATCAGGATTTATTTTTCTTATTTCATTTAATAGCGGTGCATTGTTTTTCCCAAATACCTTGCTGTGCAGATCTGATAGCTGCAGTATTTTATAACCGTTAAATTCCTCCGGCAGTTTGCTTGAGTTTATGTTATATCTTTGTACCTTAAGCCAGTTATTATCCAGAAAAAAAATTACTGACAAAACCATACTAATAGCACCAATAATTATAAGATTCTTCTTTATCCCTTTCATTTTCACCTCCGGATTAAATTATCTGTAAAGAAAAAAGCTAAATGGCTCTTTTTGATTCCCATTTGCATTTTCTGTTTTTGTTATATTTCTAAGATGATATATCCTGCCTTTGTAATCCTTAGCCTGATTATCACATATATATGCGTATTCATACCTGCCTTCATAAAGCCATCCCATAAATATATAGGTATGTGTGGGAATTCCATCTTTTCTTAATTTTTCATCTGTGGTAAAACAAATATCTCCGGGTTTTAACTTTTTATAATCATTTTCTTTATCCCATCCGTCATTTTCCATAGCACTGAGCAGCTGGGAAGTATTGCATATACTGTTGTCAATGTTTTCGCCATTAAGCCTTAATGCTTCAGCTATAAAATAAACGCAGGTATTTGCAGAAGACCCGTTGTTAAGCTTAATTGCCTGATTGTATACTTTTGTTCTGCTGCTTTCATCCTTCATAAAATTGTATAAGTCTGAATTAATATTTCTATTTTTAAATATTTTATAGGATTTTATGTTTTTCATTGAGGCAATCAAAGGATAGGATAAAATCAATAGAAATATTACTGCTAAAGTTTTTATCCTTCTCTTTTTCTTATTCTTTGATTTATTCTTTAATTTTAGTTCCCTTCTTAGCTGTGCCCTTAGTTCAGACCTGTCCCCAACCATAATTCCTCCTATTAATTTCAAATTTAATAAAAACCATCTATATATATTATAAATAATGGAAATTACAAAATACATATCATAATTATTAAGATTTCCGTAAGATTTTTTAATTGTTGTAAATATTCAATAATTATATTAAAATTTAATTAAGGGAATTTAATGATTTCTAGTTTATTTTCAGCTTGAATTTACTGAATTATCAATGTTTATTAGGCTGAAAAAGTGAATTTTTGAATTATACATTTTCTCTATCAGGATATTTGAGGTAGGATTTATGGCAAGACCAATTTAGTTTATTCCAAAATACTGACTGCAGCCTTTTAACAGAGGCTTTACTGTTGTTTTTTGGAGGTAATTAAATTGGGTAAAAATAGAAATATTATATTGATGTATCTTATTGTTTTTCTTCAGGGCTTCGTTTTCTATGGGCCTGTGGCTGCTATATACAGAACAAGCAGAGGCCTTTCCATGTATAATTTATATTTAATAGAGTCTGTATATTGGATTTTAATGATTATTTTTGAAATCCCTTTTGGATACTTTGCAGATTATTTTGGTTATAAAAAAACTCTTATTCTATCTAATTTTCTTCTTTTTATATCTAAAATTATATTTTGGAAGGCTTATTCTTTTTCGTTTTTTATGCTGGAGAGAGTTTTTTTATCTATGGCACTGGCCGGAATTTCCGGATGCGATACAGCACTCCTCTATTCCTCCTGTGATAAAAAGTCCTCTGAGAAGGTATTGGGAGAATATTTTTCAATCTCAACCTTTGGGTTTTTGATTGCATCATTAATGTCCGGATTTATTATTTCAATATCCCTGGGTGCCACCGCTTTTTATACAATATTTCCTCATGGCGCTGCATTTATATTAACCTTCTTCATTAAAGATGTTCCAGCAGAAAAAGCAGAGCATAAGATGATTAAAAGCTTTATTAAAGTTTTTAAAAATAGAAATATACTGCTGCTGGTTCTTGGATTTTCAATTGTAGGGGAAGTTGTTCAGTCAATATCTGTGTTTTTAAATCAGACTCAGTATTTAAGATCCGGAATAGACATCCGCTATTTTGGTTTAATTTTAGCTTTTGCTCAGGTACTTAATATGAGCTCAGCTAAATCATATATGATAAGCAGCAAATTTGGCATAAATAAGAGCATCGGGTCTCTTATCTTATTGATAGCAGTTTGTCCAATAGTATTGATATTTACAAAGATTCCTATATTCAGCATTATTTTTGTTCTGCTTTCTTCCTTATGCATGTCACTTATAAGGCCAATGGTTATGGATATAGAAAATAAATCCATTATTGTAGGCGATAGGGCTACTATCCTTTCAATGTATGCAATAATAGGCGATATAACCTCAGCTTTAATCAACCCATTAATAGGAAAAGGTGCTGATCTTTCAATAGAAACAGCATTTACGATATGCTTCACCTTAAGTTTGATAGCTTTTATACTGTTTTTAA
>JAJBWD010000458.1:0-21800 GCA_032907345.1 Bacillota bacterium
AGAACTTTACTGAATAATAATATAAGTAATTAGATATTAATAATCTGATACTCTCTTACACCGATACCATGTGCAGCAGCTGTTTCAACCGTATGAATTGCGTTTCTGGAATCCATTCGTTCAATGAGCGCAGCTTTACCCTGATCCGGTGAGTTTACAACTGCATCGTAGCTGGCCTGATCAATGGCTACCGGGTCCGTTGAGGCAAAAATGCCGATATCTGCCATCTCCGGCTCATGCGGATGACTGTCACAGTCACAGTCAACAGACAGTCTGTTAGCTACATTGATGTATACAATATTCTCGCTGCCCATATATTCAACTACTGACTTATCCGCATCTGCCATACTTTCTAAAAAGGAATCATGATCAGCTGTCCAAATTTCTTTCGGCTTACCGGCGCCATGGATATTTGCCTTTCCATGAGAGGATGCCACCCCAATAGACATATTCTTAAGTGCTCCGCCAAAGCCCCCCATAAGATGCCCTTTAAAATGGGATAGCATAAGCATGGAGTCATAGTTCTGTAAATGGGAACCAACAAAATTCTCTGTCAGATGAGTTCCATTGGTAACAGGAATGGAAATTTCACCTTCCTCATCCATGATATCGCAGGGGGCAATTTCGGGAAATCCATGTTCATGGATAGCCTTCCAATGTTCCTCTGCGGTATTTCGTCTGCCTTCATAGGCTGTGTTACACTCTACAATGGTACCCTTTAGTTCCTGCACCAGATTCTTAATCAGTGACGGCTGCAGGAAATTGTGTCCACCCGGTTCCCCGGTAGATATTTTGACGGCCACCTTTCCTTTCAGTTTCACACCCATTGCATGATAAATCCTCTGTAAAGACTCCGGTGTAATCTCTGTTGTAAAAAAAACCTTTGATTTTTCCATAGAAACCTCCTTCTTATAGTTCAAGCCAGATATTATAAGCTGATATACTTCCTCCAGACTTAAATATCCAGTGATATACTTTTTGTAATATCCATACTTTTTATTTGCTGCATATCCTGAGGTGTTAGTGCAAATTCATCTATATTAAAATTCTGCTCTTCAACTCATTATTTTTTACCTCTGATTCTCCGTAGAACTTTAGGCAGATAATGTGCACGCCTCTAAAGAGAATAGCATTGTGCAGTTCAATATAAGAGTGGTCATCTTTTTCATTGCTTTCGCTCCTTTTCAGACTGGACGATTATATACACATTTTTATAATATTCAACTAGCTTAAAGTCATTGGAATACCCAACTTTTCTATTTATAATAATTTTAAATCCTCAACTTGACTTTAGGTCAAGTGTTTTTTTAAATTTTATAGAAGGAAAAAGAGGCATGCCCCAAATTTACTTTAAATTTGAGACATGCCTCTGTCTTTAAAAATACTAAGATTTTTTTACTGCACGTTTTTTCTTAAATATATAGCAAGTTCCGGCAGCTATAAACATTAAGCCTAAACTTATGAGCAGGTTCAAATCAATTGGTGAACCTGTCTTTGGCAGGTTAGAAATAGTAACTGGTGCCTTTTTGCTGATAAAGTAATCGCTGAAATGTTTAATAGCAACAGTTATATATCCATCCTTATCAGGACTTAATGGTCCCTCAACTAATTCAGCTTTATTTGTTTCAGGATTAAAATAGTAGATATATAACTTATCTGATGCAGAAAATTGACTCAGTTTTATTCTAACATTTGTAATTCCCGGCAGATTTCCGCTGCCATTGAAGGATAAAATTAAAGCATCTTTATCTAAAGCCAGTATCTCATCTTTATATTCAGAAACAGCTTTTAAGGACAGGTCCATTGATTTTATATCTTCCGGCTTTACGTTAAGACCATTAAATGTGAACTCCATTTCTGAAATATATGGCTTATCCTCTGTCGGTACTTTGATTATTAAAGTTTTATCTTCTCCTTTTAATGCTTCAAATACTGACTTATCAATGACCTGATTAGAATCTGCCAGTACTGTAATTTCCTTTGTTGTATCATTTCCAATAAGTTCAAGAATTTTAGATTCATCATATGCTTCCAAGGTTTCTTTTTCTGATGCAGTAACTGCCAGTTTTATTTCCACATTGAAGGCTGCTGTCTTACCATCAACTGTAACTGTTACAGTTTTAGTTCCTGTAGTGCTGCTGTCAAATCCACTTATATTTGCAGATGTAATTGTGAGTGGTGCTGTTGTCAGGTCATTATAGGTTCCGGTAATAACAATTCCTGTAAGATCTAAACTTTCTCCAACTACATACTGTGTTTTAGCAGGCTGTTGTGTAATTGCTATACCTGTCAGTGCCTTTTCAATATTAACTATCTCGGAACGGTCTCTGACTCTTATTCTTGGATGCATATCAGAATCACTTACAACCTCACCGATAGAAGCTAATCCTACAACAGAAGCTATTGCGCCATCTTTAATAAAGTTCAGCGTTGTTCCCTTTGTGATGTATCCATTGATAAATACAATGGCAGGACCGGTTCCATCATTGATTGTAAATTGATTTACAGTTCCGTCAGCATCTTTGTAAACATTTGACACAACCCCCTGTGTTTTCACTAAAAGTCCTGTATTGGCATGCAGCATTGAATCATTTGTTTTAAGTGCAGCAGGTGCAAGTTTATTAATAGCTTGATCTAAAATAGTAACTTTTCTGACTGTTAATTCAACTTCACCTTGATAATGTGTGATTTTACCGAAAAATCTTGCTTTTTGTCCTTCCTTAATGCCGGAAGCAACCGGGAACAAATTAATACCTCCGGTTGAATCTTGTGCATAAATGCAATCAAAGAAACCTTTGTTAGTATCAGAGTTTGTGCTTAGAGTATTAACTTCACTGGTAGCTGTTGCTTCAATTATAACATCTGTTCCATCAGGCAAATTTTTAGCATCAGCGATACTTGTTATTGTCAGCGGGTTAACGACTTTATAAAGATTATCCATTATATTGTAGTTTGCATATGGTAATGTTGCTGCATTTTCCATAGTTACTTGTACTTCGAAGTTACTCATGAATGAACCACCTGCAACAACAACAAGAGAAGTTTTACCGTTTGGATGAACTACATTTTCAGATGCTGCAAGTAATTTTTCTTCCGGGTTTACAGCAACGCTGCTATTTGAATTAACATATTTAGGGATGTAAAGGCCTTGCGAATTGCTCATTCCTTTATCCGTTTTATATGTTGAAGTACCTTTTGTAGTAGTGATAGATACACTAACAAATGGGAAAGCATCATTTGCTGTACCATATCCAAAGTTATCATTGTCACATTCAGCGGAATATGTGGTTGGGAACCCATAAACAAGCGGGCTAACCGTTTTTGGCAGTATTGAGGTTCTCTCCCCGGTTGCCGGATCTACCGCATAAATTGCAGAGCCTGAATATTGGCTATAAGTCTGCCCATCTACAACACCCTGCATTAATGGATTAGCCATATTAAACTCTGTTGGATACAATCTATATGCATCTCCGCCATTTTTATCTTCGTCCATAACTTCGTCATCACCTTCACGTAAAGTTGAACCTATAGCTGACAGGACATCATTTTGCAATTCAGCCATATGTTTCTTAGGTGAAGCTGTATCATAGTTTGTAGACTCTGCATAGTCTGCAATAATTCCGAGCACAAGAGTATTCCCATTTTCCGAAAATGTTTTAAGTGCTGCTATTTCATCTGCCGTATAGTTTGTTGCATTTGGCCATATAGCGTAATTTTGTCTTGTTGGAGCATTTAAAATCATCATTTTATATTTCGGGTTGCTGCAGGCATTAATAAATTCTTGTGAAGTTTTAAGTTCCACAACTCTTACATTATTATTTAATGCAAGAGTCATCATATTACCCATAGAATTAGGATATTTTCCTCCGCTAACATATTCATTTCCATGAGAAGCATCAAGTCCTACGTACATAACCTTGTCTATATCTAAAACTTTCATAGTGCTTGTAGTAGTATAATTATAATCTGCACCATTAAATGTAATCACAGCACTGATATTTACTGTTTTAGTTCCGGCTGTGGTTGGAGTATAACTAAATTCATGGGTAATACTTCCAGTTGATGGTATGCTTGTGCCAAGGTCATAATTCTTGTTAGCTGAAGCATCTCCATCTACAGTATATGATATAGATTTAAGAACAGCTGCTGTACTTTCGTTATTAAAGAAAGTTGTTGTTAAATTCAATGCTTCTGTAGTAACAGGCATTACTGTACTATTGACAACTGAAGTTATTCCAACTTTTATTGCAGATCCGAGCCAAATTGGAGAAGTAACTGCAACGAAACCTTGGTTGTCTGTAATTTTTGCAAAGTAATAACCAGCAGCAGGTGCTGTCATTGCATATGTGTAAGTAACATCACTGGTACCTGCAGCGTATTCTTGTTTATTTACAACTTTTCCGCCGAAGCTTATCAATTGGATAGAAGCAATATCACTGGTATCTATGCCTGGGTTTTTATTTTTAGCTGTTACTGTAATGTTTGCAGACATAGGTGCAGCATCTAAAATAGCACCCATGCTATAGGTGTTTGTTCCATCATTTAAATGATAAGTAACGTCCAAATCTCTATTTTCTGTTGCCCATACGGAACGGTCACGCATTGCCTGATAAATTCCGCTCATTGTAAAATCATTTGTGTAAACAACAGTTGCACATGTGTTGGATGTACCCCAGCCTTTTTTATGATTATCACCATTATTAGTTGGAGCTAAGTGCCAGCCTTTATCTAGCGCTAAAATATATTGGTCAATAGACTGGAAGTATCCGCCAGAGTTAACAGCACCCTCACCATTACCTACTTCTACAAGATTAACTTTATCATCTATCGCTGGGTCATAGTATGCAAAATCTGAAAAATTACCAAAAGTAGCACCTGGGTGATTAAATTGTGTGATTGAGCCTGGTGTATTTTTAAGCAATTGATAATAAGATTGCATACCAGCATCACCAACTTTGTTGTTAAGTTCTGTGTTGTTACGGCTGACAAAACCTGTTGTGTTGAATGTGTTCATATGACCTGGACCACCAGACCATGTCATTTCATAGCCATAATCACAAAGGAAAGTTGGTGTAGTTGCTGCGGCTGCTGCGGCTTTACCATTTAACCACTGCTGATTTGCTGTATTGTAATTATTTATATTACCAATACTGGCGACAGTATCTTCAGCCGGAGCTTTATCGAAAGAGTTTGAATGGTCTGTTAAGATAAAGAAATCAAATTTACCCTGGTCTCTTGCATAGGCATCTGCTTCTGCCAAAGTTCCTTGACCATCTGAGTTCTCCGCTGTATGTGCATGAATAGATCCATAGTAGTTCTTTTCACCGCCCGCTGCTTTTTTAGCAGTGTAGGTAAATGTTGAAACATCACTATCCAAATAGTTTGCCAGTGTTGCTTTGGCAGTTATTCTTACAGGGAAATAGGATGCATCTAATATAATAGGAGCTGTATATGTTTGATCAGCAGTTCCCACCAAAGTACCATCAGTAGAAGAATAGGAATTTTTATATAAAGAATAAACTATTGTTGAACCCGTTGTTGTTGATGATAATGTTATGGATGACCCTGCATAAACTGCAGAGCTCCCTGGATTTGCCGATACATCTGCAGCCTTACTTTGTGTGTAAGTAAAGGTTTGAGCTGCAGTTGTATATGTGCCGTCTGCAGCAGTTGCAGTTGCCCTAATTGTTGCCTTTCCGCCTGGGAAAGCATCAATAGTAACATCTGCTGAATTTCCTGTGCTGGTTACTGGTGCTCCGCCATTTAAGCTGTATGTTATTGCTGCGCCTGGTGTTATTGTAGCAAGTGTAACTTTCGAATTTAGCGGAACTGAAGTTCCATTAGCTGGGTTTATAGTCATGAACTCAACAGTTGGTGCAGCAGCCGCCTCTAAATCCGTTGTATTTGCAGAAAGTAATTGTACTCCAAAGTAATAATTTGCAATGGCTTTTGTAATGTTTACATAACTTCCAGTTGTGCCAACCGCAGAGGTAATACCTTTGGCACGCAATGTACATGATATACCTGCTTGGCTGACTTTGTGATTAAAAAATTTTGCAGTATCAGTTCCAGCAACTTTATCAAGCTTTACTGTATCAAAAGCAATCAACATTCCCTCATATGCTCTATCTGCAAGTTGGTCGAACATAATTTTGGAAGGTATTGGTATGGTTGGACTATCGTTACGCACAACTACATTTTTTGTAACATCATCCGGAACAATCTCCATCAAACCATTATAACTTGAAGCTTTACCATTAACATATATTTCTTTGCCTACATAAGAGGAAAAGTCTGCACCAGATTTATAAATGCAAAGGCCACTGCCAACATTCATACCATCTTGAATGTATAAAGCAGCATTTCCATTTAAGTAAGTACCGATGCCTTTTACCCAGACATAAGTACCATCAGCAAGTTTTTTTGCATCTGCATTAGAAGTAATTGTTTGATGGTTAAAGGATAACGTAACTGTATCACAGGGCAAAAGTCCAGGAGATTTAGCTACAGCTTTAACCACAAATGGATTTGTACCTGCAAAACCACCTTCAGAAAGTGCTGTGAAAGGTGCAGTGTACAATTTTGTAGAACCGCCTGCTATTGCAGCTGGAACAGTTCCATCTGTTGTGTAATAAATTTGTGCATTTGAGTCTGCACAAGATAAAGTTATTGGAGTAGTATCTAAAACTGGATTAGCAGCAGCAGGAGCTGCTGTAACTGTAGGTGTAGTATACAATGGGTCCTTTGTACCATATAGTTGTAAATTATTAACACCATGAGTACCACCAGAGGCTACTATGCCACCTTTTTCCGAGATTTCTGATTTTTGAACAATTCGAATATACAGTTTATCCTGATTCGCAGCTTCTGCAGGTAATGCCATGCCAAATTGCTCTGCAGGAGACGTGGTTATGATTTTAACTGTAGTTGGAATTGTTAAAGTTTCACTAACTTTTATAGTGTTAGTATTTCCAAATACAGTCCATGGCATGTCATCTGTTCTCCATTCTGTAGTAAAATCACGGGGACCGGTACCAGAAGAACGTGTATTAAAGTTAAATACTAAATCTTTAAAACCTTTAGTTGATGTTGAAATCAACCAATAACCTTTGTCGGCTTGTCCATTATATCCGCTGTTTGAAATTGTTCCGGTGGAATAACCAAAACCAGTAGTAAATTTTTCATTATTTCTAAATAATTGTAATGTGGAATTTGTTCCAGCTAGAGTCTTTTTGTAATAGCCACTTGTAGCTGCAAATTCTGGAGCAGCAGCAGTAACTTCATCTAAAGAACTAAAATTCCAAGTTGTAATATTTGTTTTTCCTTCTGTAGGTTGTGGCGGATTAACTGTGTCATTAACAGGTGTGGCAGCCATTACCACAATCGATGGCATTATCGGCGATATTATCGTGTTTATCATTAACAAACATGATAAAATTACAGGTAAGATCCCTGCTTTCTTAGTTCTCGTCATTTTCACATCCCCCTTTAAATTGAAATATTATTGTTAACATTATCATCAAATAAGAACATAGTAATTTTTAGGAAGTTTTAAAAATTACTGTATGGAGCGCTAGCATTATTGCCAAATGGCAGCTACTTTGTCTCACCGCTTCACTTATCCTTTCATTTGTGATAACGTTTTCACAAACATTAAGTATAGATAACGTATCGATACCCATATCGTTAAGTCTATATATAGCAGAGGTAGCAAAATCTAAAACTTTCGATTCCTGACTTGCAATATAATTACTTTCTATAAAATAATTATCATTAGTAGTAGTTACAGAGGCCTGTGCATTGATATTATTTTTTTTCATTACAAGCTCCACATATTTAAACAAACTTTCAGACACAAAAAAACATTTGTTATTTTCATATGCTTTACTTATATAAGTTGTGGAGCCAACAGGTAAGCTGGAATCATCTGTAATGCAATCGCCAAAATAAACGATACGCTTAATTTTATTTTTTGAACAAAGCTCAGTTAAATAAGCCATTGTTGATGTTATACCAATTCCAACTGACAAAACAATTAAAGGGATATTATTGAATTCACCGATAAGCCCCACTTGCCCTCGTGTTTCTGTAAATATCTCTACCTTGTCCAAGTAATGAGCTGCAATCATTTTAACCCGATATGGGTCATCTGTAATTAAACAAATGCTTGGTAAAATACATTTAAATTCATCTATCAAATTCATGAGACTTTCTGCTTCCCCCTTTCATTTTGAAATGTTAACTTAATATAATATTTGTACCTTTTAACTTATATTACCATTTTATGTTATTTTTGTATAGTAAATTACTTCCTTAATTATAAATAAATTAAGTGCAAATGCTAACCGTTGATATGGTCTAACACTTACACTTATACAGTGCAAAACATTTTATTGATTTTCCTGCTTTTTAACATATTTTTTTCTAATTTCTAGTATCAACTAATGGTCTTCTGTTTTTAAAATCAAACTTATCTCCATTTTTTAATACATGCATTTTAACATCATATATTGATAATATATTATCCGGATACTGTTCTGATACATTTGTATCACTTATATTACTTCCGTCAATTATATATACTGCTCCTGTGCCTACTGTTCTTAAAACATTATCTTTATTTACTATTATTGATGTATCTTCATCTATTCCAATCCCTAATACTTCCGGATTTTCTGCTACACCAACCAATAGTCTTCCAACTCTTCCTCTCTGGGCAAAATGCTGATCTATTATAATACCATTCATCAATCCCAGACCGGGAGCCAGTTTAAGTGTGCATTTTCTTGGTGATTCATCATCCATTCCTTCTACTATCATAGTATCACTCATTACAGATGCACCAGCTGAAGTGCCTACAAATACACATCCATCAGTATATCTGCGCTTCATGCTGCTGTACAGCGGAGTGCCTCCAAGTATACTGGTTATTCTTAGCTGATCGCCTCCGGTAAAAAAAATTAAGGAGGCCTTTTCAATTAATTCTGTATTTTCTGGCTTTAAAGCGTCTTCTCTTTTTTCCACATCCAGAACGCTAAGGTTTTTAATCCCCATATTGGTAAAGATATTGCTGTATTCATTGCCTACTTCTTCAGGTTTTTCTGTTGCCACAGTTGCTATAACCAGCAGCTGGCTATCCTTATCAATATGTGAACATACCTCCTGAAGTATCATTTTATCTCCCTTTTTATCCTCTGCCCCGCCTATTATAATTAAATTTTCTCCTGAATTAACCATAAGCAGTATCACCTCATTGTATTTATGTTTATCATATTTATATCTTTAATATTATAACTAAATATAAACATTTTTATGTATGATTAGTATTATCATTTAACTTACAGTAACATAATAAAACAGACTGCAGCCTCCAGTGACTACAGTCTTGATTTTAACTTTTTACTAATAGTTTAGGTACAGGCTTTATATTATCAATTTTATCTCTAATTACTTCAATAAGAGGATCTATTTTTTCAAAAAAGACTATAACTATATCACCGGATTCAGCGAAGTCTAAAGCAGCCTTAAAAGCTTCCTTTTCCACAAGGACTTTATTAATATTCCTGCTGTCAAATTTAGAATTTAAAACTCCTTTTTCTAAAAGATCTGCTACAGTGCCTTTATCTCTGCCTCTTCTGTCTTCATCTTCTTTTATAAAAATATAATCAAAATATTTTCCTGCACATTTTCCAACTTCAAGTATATCTCTGTCCAGTCTGTCGCCCGGCACTCCGATAACTCCTATAAGTTTTTTGTGTTTCATATGCTTAAGTCCTTTAAGCACACACTTATAGGCTTCTATGTTATGTCCGTAATCAAGTATTGCAGTTATGCCATTTACCTGATATATATTAAATCTTCCTGGATTTTGCTCCTGACTGCTGTAAAATGATTCTAATCCCTGCCTGATAATATCGTGTTTGATACCTAATCCTAATGCTGCTGCACATGCTGCCATTGCATTTTCAATGTTGTATGTCAGGATACCTTCCATGGTTATGCCAATGCTTTTTATATCAATTAACTTTTCAGCATTACTGCCTTTTTGAATTATTATATTATCATCATCAGTATAAACTCCGTATCCTCCATTTTTAATATTTAATCTCATAAACTTATTATCTTTATTATTAGAAAAGAAAATAAACTTACTTTTAAATCGATTTAAAATACTTAAACTCATTTTGTCATCTCCGTTAATGACAACATACCCATCGTCTTTAACTGCTTCACCTACTAGAGCTTTAACTTTTGCCAGATCATCTAAAGTATCTATTCCTCCTATCCCAAGGTGATCCTCAGTTATATTTGTAATAACACCAACATCTGCCATATCATAAGCTAATCCATCTCTTAACATTCCGCCTCTGGCAGTTTCAAGTACTGCGGCATCTATATTCTTATTAGTAAGTACAGCTAAGGCACTCTTAGGCCCTGTAGTATCTCCTTTATATATGCACTTTCCATTTATATAAATTCCTCCGGTAGTTGTCATTCCCACATTATATCCTGCCAATGAAAGTATGTGTCCAATCAGCCTTGTAGTTGTAGTTTTCCCATTGGTGCCTGTTACTGATACTAATGGAATACTATCCGGCATGCCTTCAAATAATTTATCAATTATTTTGGAAGCTACATTACGTTTTGCTCCCATATATGGATTATGGTGCATTCTGATACCAGGTGCGGCGTTTATTTCTATAATTGCTCCACCGTTATTTAAGGGTTTACTTATATCCTCACACAGTATATCTATTCCGCAAATATCTAATCCAATAATATCTGCAGCTCTCCTGCATATTTCAATATTCTCTTTGCAGATTAAATCTGTGCAGTCTATTGCATAACCACCAGTAGATAAATTTGCATTATCTCTTAAATTTAATTTTTCTTTCACAGGAAGAACAGACTTTAAAGAATAATGCTTTTGTTCCAGACGATTTAAAAGTGTATCATCTATTTTAATCTTTGTTAATTCTTTTTCATGTCCTTCTCCCCGTCTTGAATCTTCATTAAGACTTTGTATAAGCTCCTGAATAGAACTTACACCATCTCCCATGATAAATGGAGCTAACCTTTCTGAAACTGCAGCAATATCTCCAAAAACGCAGCATACTCTATAATCTCTTCCATTTATATGCTTTTCTAATATTATATCTTTATAATCTCTGTCTAAAATATCATAGGCAGCTGAAAGTTCTTTTTCATTCTTTATATTAGGAATGACTCCCCTGCCCTGGTTACCAAACTGTGGTTTAAGTACAACAGGATAACCAATGTCTCTTGCGCCTTCAATAGCCTCAATCTTGCTTTCTGCCTTAAAGCCATTTGCCACAGGCAAACAATTTACTTCCAGAATTTCTTTAGTTAATATTTTATCTTGTGCAATATCAACAGCTATTGCACTTGTATCACTATCCAAAGTTGCCTCAATAAGCTTAGAATATTTTCCATAGCCTAATTGGAACATACTATTAGGGCCAATCTTTAATATAGGAATCCCTCTTTTTTGAGCTTCCTCGCAAATTCTCAGGGTACTTATTCCTAACTGTTCACTCTCTAATGATTTCTTTAAAATGCTTAATCTTGATTCCAAATCAAAATTTTCTCCGTTAATTAATGAGTTAACCAGGTCAACTGCTGTATTTCCAGCCTCTAAGCCTGTTTTCTCATACTCATATTGATATATAACATAATAATTATCACCGGACACTTCCCTGGATTTTCCGTAATTTATTTCTATTCCAATCATGTTCTGCAGTGCTATTATAATATGTTCAGTTATGTGAGCTAAATAAGTTCCGCCTGTAAGTCTTTTAATAAAGCCCCCTTCTTCATCTATACCGCATCTGTGCTTTGACAGGTCCGGCAGCATAATTAATAAATTTTCATTGAAACCATTAATTTCTTTGCTAGGGATTTCACTATACCCTTCCAGGTCCAGGTTAAGCTTTATACACTTTTTATGAGAGTATATATTTCTTCCCTGAAAGACCTTAAAACCAACGATTTTCATTTAGTCTTCCTCCCTAATCGAAGTTTTTTCATAAAATTTTTAATATTTACAATCTATATTTTTATCTTTTATGAATTATTTATTCATTTTAATTTTGCAGACTTATTGTTTTGGATTCCTTAATTTATGATAATAGCACATTATCGATGTGATAAGGGCAGCTATAATTTTTACAATTAAATCCGTTGCGGTATCTTCAAGTCCGCCTTTTACCATAGTTGTTTTAAATAGATAATCCCCTGTAAACTCAAACATTTCCCACAGGGTGCCTAAAGCAATTGAAAAGCAGAATGAGAATATTAAAGCAAAAAATGTAAATCTCTGCATGGTTGCATCTTTTTCCTTTATAATAATTCCTTTTATTAGATATAATGCTATAATAACTGCATAGCTTCCTGATATAGTATGGAGAAGTAAATCCCACCACCAAAATGTAAGATAAAAATTTTTAATTTCTCCAAAGTATTGTGCCAGTATAACAAATAAGACTGATATTAATTGAAAGCTGGAAGGCAGCACTATATCCTTTTTATCAGCAATACCGGTAATTATAAAAGGAACAATGATGCATACAACAGCCAGGAACAATAAGGCTAATTTACTCCATTGTTTTGATATAATACAAAGAATAACACTAGTAATTAAGATTATTTCAATTAATACTGCTATGGCAGCGGCCAGCTTACTATTTCTATTTTTCATTAGAATCTATTCCCTTCCAGAGTCGTTAGTTTCATAAAATTAATTATGCAGTTATATCTTTTCCTTTTTAAATATATAATATAAGTTTCTAACTCAATACTGCAGAAGATATCTATCTTGTAAATAACCGAACAGTTTGACGTAAGAGTCAATTCTAACTTCTTTCCTCCCAAGGAACGTAATAAAAGACCCACATAATCGTATAGCAGGATAGTTTTATCTGATTCATAAAAATAATATTAAAACATATATATTAATGTAATAATATTGATAAAATGAGGGATTGTTATGGACAATAAAATCTCTGTTTTTCATCGAGTTTTATTATGGATAACTATGATTTCCTGTTTTATTTTTGGATTGGGCAATTATCTGGCTCCTGGATTTGTAACTTCCTTGACTAATGTAAAAGCTCCTGATTTAATTTCAGTTGCCTGCATTGGCGGATTTTTAATTGCTGGTTTTTTCGGTGCTGCATTTTCACTAAAATCAGGTTTATGGAGTGAAGTAAGGATTACTACCTATTATTTAATGACTTGGAGTCTTCTTAACGGTATACGTCTAGTTCTGCACATTATTAAAGAAAACGATACAGGCCTGATTCCTAACGCTGTTAGTTGTTTAATTATTGGTGCTGGTTTGGCTTATGTGGTTATTAAACGAAAATGCTGTACTAAAAATAAAGCTGAATAAATACTAAAAAACAGGTTTATAACTGCATATTATATTATTTAAGACCGTTTAATATTGTAATTATGAGAGCATATAAAATTATAAGTATGCTTAAAAGACCACACTGCTTCCAGTATGGTCTTTTATTTAATTTTTATTATTTGTAATCATCTTTTTTACTCCCAAAGCTAAAAAAAGCAGAATAGGTACCCCAAAGTCAATTGGCAGAGAAAAGTACTTCCATACATATTCTCTTAACCTTAAAAATGCGACATCGTTATGACCCATATAATATGTGGATATTATCAGCATTAAGCCAAAAATAATAATAAGGAATGGGCTTTTCTTCTTTATTCCAGTGGTCTGCATAAATGACTCTAAAGAACATAAAGCCGCAATTCCTGCCTGAATCATTATGCTCCAGTACCATAGGGCTACCATGAATGATTCAAAACGGTGGAGGTATTGGGTAATCTGAATAGCTCTTACAAAATCCATGCTTGCTATTCGCATCATTGCTACCACCTGAGGTCCCATGACCATGAGTTCAACAATAAAATATAAAATGAAAAAAAAGCCTCCAATGAATAAACCCGAAACTGCTGAACCAATGGCTTTTTTCTGGTCTTTCACAATGGGCAGAAGCATTGCTGTAAGCAGCGGCGAAAAGCCTATAAATGTATCAGTATCTGCACTGGCTTTAAATACAGGAAAAACCCCTGTGTCAAAAACAGGCAGAATTCTGTCAATATTTATTTCGGAAAGAGAAGCGGAAAAGACCAGCAAGAAAAAAATTACAGCCATTGCAAAGGCAATAACACTTGTTCTTCCAATAACTTCAGGTCCTTCCCATACCAGGCAGCATATTATGAAGACATGCAGTATAGTCACCACCAAAAAAGGTGTTTGCGGCAGCAGGAAGCCGGTAAGATGGTGGATATACATTGTTATAGAACTGGAAGCACTGAGAAAAAAGTATATTGTAAGAAGCAGCCCCAAAGCTTTTCCCAGCACACACCCCAGCAGCTCCCTGCTGTATTCTGTTATTGTTTTTCCCGGAAAGTTTTTTCCTATGCGGATAATCATAATAATAAAGGGCAGCACAGTAACTACACTTATAATCCCACATACCCACATGTCACGGCCTATCTTCCTGGCTAAAATACCGCTTCCATAATTGATTGTTGCAGGCCACATAATGCAAACCAGAATATCTCTAAATTGCTTATTATTTATGAGTACCTTATCTTTGCTCATATTATTTCTGCTCCTTTACCGTACATTTATCGGTTTCAGCGGCTTTGCTAATGAAATATGATGGATACTGACTTTTACATTAATAGTCACTTCAGTATTCTTAAAAATATTTTTCCATTTTGATGATACCTGATGCCATTCTTTCTTATGCTGTCTGTTCATTATGCGGCTTAAGCCAGTGAAGTCTATATTCAATTCCTTCGAAGTTGTAATTGTAGATTGTATATCCTTGTAAATGACTGTTTCCAATGCCTTAGACAGCTCATTTAATTTCTGGGGGTCATTAAAATCAGTAAGACATGCCTGTTCTGTTATACTGGCATCTGCTTTAACATTAATTATAAAATGCGGAATACCATTATCCATACTACTTTTACAGGATGATTTAGAGCCTTTTATTTCTAATGTAACAGGCTTATTATCCTCCGGACAATAGGCAACCATTATAGAATCTTTCATTTTATTTTTAATCCATAAAAGTCCTCTGGTTTCCTTTTCATTCAATGAAGCAGATACTTTATGCCCATCAAAAACATATGCACCGCTTGTTTTTATAACAGGCTTTTCTTTTGTTTTATCAAGAACAATCCTTGAAGTTACCGGACCTACATTTGGGTCAAGATAATCTTCAAGAAAATCCTTAATCATTATGCTGTAAGACTTGCCGGTTAAGCTCTTGTTTTCAATTATTTTTTCCAGGTATAAGGCTGGATCTTTTTCCATCTCAGGTACAATCTCAATAATCTTTCCAGCCTCCCCCGGAGTAACTGCAATTAATGTTCTTAAACGAAGCTCAGGATTTCTGGCGAAGAAGTCAAATATCTCAAGGGTATTACTTCTTGCCAGATCCTCACTTATAATTATTACCTTAATATGAGCCCAAAAGATACGGCGGGAAGAAATGGATGCCATATTACGTATTGCTTCAAAGATCGTTTTACCGGTACTTACAACAATCAAGAAAGGTTTTTTTTCAGTACCCCCAGAACCTGACTGTGTTTTACTGAAAGTCTCCGGACTTGCCATTTGTGCCGTTACCTTGAATCCATCTTCAGTCTTATCCAGACCAATACTTAATACAAAACCAAGTTCATTGATTTCCCTGGCATTCCAGCAGCCAGTCAGTAAAAGCGAAGGTATAAGAATTAAGAGAGCAGCTATCTTTTTCATATAAACCTCTCCTTCTTAAAACAGTTATTTACTTTCATTATCCGGTCCCGGTTTCATATCATGTCCTACCCTCCTGAAGCCCCTGCGGGCTATATAACTGGGAAGCCGGTTCATTGCCCACCAGTGAGACCTGACTGCTGTGTCTTTAAATTCATTTTCATTTGAGGATATAAAAGGTTCCATATAGCTGACACCAAAAGAACGCAGGCTGTTCAAATGAATAATGATTATACTTAATCCTGCCAGTATGCCGGGAAGTCCAAGTATGGAAGCCATCAGCATTAAAGGAAACCTTATGAGGCGCCCTGAGGCTGATGCATTAAAAGCTGGAACGGCAAAGGAACTGATACCCGTTAATGCCACCACAATTACCATGGCCTGAGAAACAATTCCCGCCTGAACTGCCGCCTGACCTATTACAATACCGCCTACTATACTGACGGCCTGACCTGCCTGTTTGGGCAGGCGGAGACCTGCCTCCCTTAGAATTTCAAATGTACCTTCCATTAGAAATGCCTCTCCTATGCTTGGAAAAGGCACACCTTCACGAGAAGCTGCAATTGATAAAGCCAGGGTAGTAGGAATCATTTCCTGATGGTAGCTTGTGAAAGCAATATACATTGCAGGGAGAATAACTGAAATAAAATAAGCCACAATTCTGATAAACCTGGTCAAAGTAGCAATTGAGGAACGTTCGTAATAGTCCTCCGGTGACTGGATAAACTGGATAAAAATTGTTGGAACTATAAGGGCATGAGGAGTTGTATCTACCAGGATGGCCACTCGTCCCTCCAATATGGCTGCAGAAACCTTGTCAGGGCGTTCAGTGTACTCTAACTGAGGAAATGGAGAAAAAGGATTATCTTCAATTAGCTCTTCAATATAACCGCTTTCAAGTACACTGTCAATTTTAATCCGTCCCAGCCGGTTTCTAACTTCATTTATTATCTCTTCCTTTGCTGTCCCTTCAAGATAGGCTATTAATACCTTTGTTTTAGTTTTTGTACCTATTATTAGAAGTTCCATTCTTAAATCGGGACTTTTAATACGACGTCTTATCAGAGCAGTATTGTTCTCTATATTTTCTGTAAAACCATCTTTGGGTCCTCTTACCACATTTTCAGCATTGGGTTCGGAAATTGCCCTATCCTTCCATCCTGCGCTTTCCACTATGAGTACTTTGTCTGTTTTATCTATCAGGAGTATTGTATTTCCATCAATCAATTGACTTAAAATATTATTAACATCAGATTCTTCATTTACATAGGTGCTTGGTATGCCATACTCTTTCAGCATTTTGAAAAACTGAATATTATCTCCTGCATTATTAAACTTGTCATTTGACATCAAAGATCCTATAACTTGTTCGTTGATAAGTTCTCTTTCAACCAAACCTTTAATGAAAATTACTGCTGCTTTTATTTCGGTACCTGGGCTGATATTAAATTCTCTGACTGTTACGTCACTTGCAAAACCCATTGTCTTTTTTATAGTTTCAATATTAGAAGTTAAATCCAAGGAAAGTTTTATATTTTTCGGTAATTCCTTTATATATATCTGATCTTGTTCTATATTTTCACTTTTCTTATTTTTGCGATGTTTTTTAAATATAATAAAACCTCCTTTAGCACAACTAATTACAGGTTTATTATTCGTTAATATAATTAGTATTATTCATATAGGTGGATTCAACAGCCCTAAAAAAAAGATAAGCAGCTCATGGCCGCTTATCCTTTTTCATTATTCTACTTTTTAAATTACTTTTTTAATTCTGCATTATATACATCCATAGCAGCCTGAGCTACTTTCATGTCTTCTTCAACAGATCCGCCGCTTACACCAATACCGCCTATAGTTTTTCCATTATAAACTAGTGGATAACCACCGCCAAAAATAACCATTCTTGAAACATTCTGAATTCCATATAGTGCTGTTCCCGGCTGAGAAAGCTTTGCAACTGTATCAGTTGGAAGTTTAATTGTAGCTGCTGTATATGCTTTGTTCAATGAAATTTCTTTACTTACAAGTAAAGCTTCTTCCATTCTTTGTTCTAAAATCAGATTAGCTCCTTTATCTACTGCTGAGAACCACATTGGAACTCCTATCTCTGCAGCTTTTTTCTCAACTGCAATAGCCATCTTTCTTGCTAATTCAAGATTAATTCCATAATCAGTTATAGCAGCACCGGTTATATCTTTCGATGCTTCTGTCTGTGTTATTACTGTGTCGCTCTTTAGTCCTTCAGCTATTTCTTTATATTTTGTCAAACCAGCTTGTGCTACTGACATATCCTCTTCAACAGAGCCGCCGCTGACACCAATGGAACCAATAACCTGGCCATTTAGTACCAGAGGGAATCCTCCACCGAAAATAACTATTTTGCTGTCATTTTGTATACCATATAAAGCTGTTCCCGGCTGAGCAAGAGCTGTAAGAGTGCTGGTTGGCATTTTTAATGCAACTGCTGTATATGCTTTATTCTGTGATATTTTTTCACTAACTAAAATTGTATTCGCCATTCTGTTAATAGAGATTAAATTGGCATCAGCATCGTCAATAGTAATATACATAGGAACCTTTATTTCTTTTGCTTTCGCTTCTGCTGCTGCAGTGATTTCTTTTGCCAGGGCTAAATTTACAATAGATCTTGGTACTTTAATGGCAGCATTTTTTGCTTCAATTGTTGGTACTGCAGCAGTCTTTTTGTCAGCAGCCTGACAGCCAGTAAAAGACATTACCCCAATAAGTGATAAAGCCAGTGCCGTGATGAATTTTTTGTTTTTTTTCATTAGTAAAACCCCTTCCATATTATATATAATTCGCTGAAAACTATATATTCTTCCGCTATTTATGTAATTAGATTTGAACTATTTCTGAGTTTCAAACATCCAATCCTAAAGCAGATATGAATACGTTTTCAGTTTTCCATTTCATTTTATCCTATAATACTTTAATATGTCAATATGCAATTTTTTTAATTTTCTGACATTTTCAAGTATACTCCTAATATGATATTGTTTGTCTAAATTAGTATAAACAAAGAATACATGTAAATATTGAGCTTATAGTCAAATATATCCATCCTAAGCTGAGCACTTTAATTATGAATAATGTTATTCCTATTTATGCAATATTGCATTATGAATATTTTCCCATATAGGAAAATTATCTTACAAATAACTTAAAAGACCACACTATTTTTAGTATGGTCTTTAGCTTAATAATCTTTCATAAACAATCTCAACATATTTAAAAAATGGCAGCAGCTGCGGTGAAGCTAAAGTTTCTTTAGATATTCCTTGATTTCAGGAATGCTTAACCCCTGCTTTTTTAGTAATTTAATTTTTTCAATCCTGGCAATGGATTTTTCTCTCTGAAATCTTCGTGTCAGATTCTCTTCCATCTGTTCAAATGGCAGGATACTCTCTTCTGCATAAAATTTCAATGTACTATAACGGCTATTTGTAATACGTACTAATTCGCCTATAGATACAAATTCAGAAGCTAATATAGTTTCAATTGAGCGTTGTCTGGACATAATTAAAAACTCCTTTAAAATGTGTGTTTTGGGAGAAGACGCACACCGTGAATTGGTACCTGCATGTTAACAGCCTGTGGAATGGCTTCATAAATAATATTATCTATCTTAATAGTTGGAATCGGTCCTTCATGAAGCACTATAAATTGATGACCATTGGAGGATAGCCTCTTCTTTAAATCTTCCAATCTTTTATCTGAATTTGAGAACCAGGCCTCTGTATCTATAAAAATAGATTGTGATCTCTGAAGAATAGGGAATGCAAAATTTATACCACTGCCAAAAGGTGTTGTCATAACTGATTTCTTTAAACGAAGAAACTCTTTTATGCCCAATTCAATCCCGCGATATATATGAATTGAAAATAAAGCTTTTGCCAGTGAATTATTTTGATATAACTCATTCATTCTGGCAGCTGCCTTTTCTATTTCATTTCGTGAAAAGAAATCATGCATACATCCGCTTTCACGAAGAAGCCACAGCATACAAATTGTTTCATCTGCTACTGGACCATCTTCCAGTATTTCTGCCCTGATACCCTCTGTGATCCTTGTATATTCTTTAATGTTGCTGCGGTATTCTTTAACAGTTACACCTGATGTGGCATAATATAAGTCGCAGCCTAAAAGGTTTGGAATTTCTTCAAGTAAATTGATTTCCTTAAGAGAACTTGCTGATTTATGCTCAAGTATTACTAATTGCTTTTGGGGAAGCATGGAAGCCTTTTTCAGCCACCATTTCAATTCTCGATTTACTCCAGGATTTTTGTAAAGCAGATATTTTAAAATGGGTTCCCAATAGCTTCCTGTACCTGATTGATTAAGGGCATCATTTTGTATAGTTAATTGCCCATCCTTTCCTGTAAAAAAGCTGTCTAAATAAGCTTCCAGAATAACCGAAGCTGCCATGCAGCGAAGAGCCACTTTTTTTACTGTAGTCATATAAATGCTGTTCTGTGCATTTAATGCAATCATAGAGAAACTCTGAGTTAATTTTAGATCCGACATGACATTTTCCTCCCTGTTACCCAAACTGTCTCATGATTATCCATATTTGGTATCATTTGGGTTTTACTTACTACTTATTACTTACAATTTAAAAATACCATAAATGCATTTTTTTGTCAACAAATTAATGTTTTATTATTGTTATTAATGCCATATCAATTCTTAAATTTCCAATATAAATTAGATTAAGCTTATAAAGTAAAATTTAACCTGCTCTATGTGTATTACCTACTTTCTTAAGGTCTTTTCTTTTTTTAAGGGACCATTTGAGGTCTTAACATCCGCAAAAAGTAATTTTGAATAAATTGAAACAGCTCCAAGAATAGTAAACAGATATCCTAATGCAATTGATTTTATAAATGAAACACGAAAACTGTTAATTGATGTTGCCATTATTTTTAGTATAATTATGGATTCTGCAAAGGAAACATGCTGATATCTCATTATATAAACAGTATAATTTAAACAAATTGCCAGGAAAGTTGCCAGTATTATTATTAATCCACTAATAATCATTCCGCCGGTACTAAATCCTTTTCCAAAGAATGCATAGCCAAGTAAAGCTCCCAGAGAAATTAATGCCCCGCACAAAGCTGCAATATAACCTAACTGACCAATAATAACCCACAAAATAATTCCAGGTATAGTGCCAATCAATGCTCCAATCAGTCCCAAAATTACGTTTTCCTTTTTCCTGCTTTTTGATCTTCTGGATGTATCAGCTGTATTTACTGACTCTCTCCTGAAATTAGGTTCTTCAATAATAATATCACAGGGAATAAATCCATTTTCTATAAAATATGTGGTAATATCTTCTAATACATTTTTTAATAAGGTCATATCTTCCTTTACAGGTACGAGAACATTCAGAGCATCATTTTTATAATTACATGGAATATCAGCATGTAATGATTTAATGTATTTTACTGCGGACTGTTCTAATGTCTGATTCTTTCCATAAACTGCAACATCAATCAGAAAATTCATTTTACTAAATGTCCTCAATTTAACATTGTAATTTCTGTATTTAACTGAAAACAGATTTTCTCCTTTAAGCTCCATTATCTCCGGGTAAAAAAATTCATTCAGCAGCGTCATGTCCATAATAATTCCCCCTACCATTTATTGTGGATATCTAACCTTTCATTAAATTTAATATATATTTTTTGGTTGTTTATGTATATTTTAACATAATCTTTTATCTACTCCAATAGATGCGGGTTTTTATCTATTCAGTTTTTTATATAATTATCATAAAGTATAGTTTAAAAATAACAGTAAAAAATTTCAAATTATCGGATCATATTTAGTTATAAAGTTAAAAAAAGAGAGCAAAGCTTATTGTAAATGAATATAAAAGCATTACTCTTAAAAATGGCAGGTATACAAAAAAACTTTGAAATTAAAAGCGGAATTTTACAATAAGTTTATAAACATA
>JAJBWD010000459.1:0-4155 GCA_032907345.1 Bacillota bacterium
ATTGAGAATATTTTAAGTTAATTGGAGGGATTACTTTATGAAAATAAAGTGGAAAGGAAAATTAACTGATGCTAATCAACTGTCAACAGTAGAATTACCGAAAAATGCAGTGGAATTTTGTGAACTAAAAAGTATATTTGAATACTGTATTTTAGGAATCCCAATAGTTGTTTTAGTTATATTTTGTCTTTATATCAAAGCACATTTTGTTGCAATAGTCAGGATGAATCTTACAGGTAAAATTATTGGTGTACTGCTTGCTTTTTTGTTCGTAGGTGTACACGAATTGATACATGCAATTTGTTTCCCACCAAAAGCAATTGTAGAGATTTATTTTAACAAATATGGTTTATGTACAACGTCAAGTTCACCATCATCAAAGAAACGCTCTGTTATCATAGCTATTTTACCATCACTTGTTTTAGGAATTATTCCGCTTATTTTATGGACTTTCATCCCAATACAAAATATAATGATAAGTACAATTTGGTATTTTTTTGCTATTGGTAGTTTTGGTGCTGGAATCGCAGATATTTATACTATGATAAATATAATAACAAAGATGCCAAAGGGAAGTATGATGCAGATATCTGGTTATAAATTTTACTATTTTAATCCGTAGGGTTTCCTGTTGGCAAGATATAATATTATTCTTAAACAACTAAAGCCATACTGCAATATAATAGTTTTTTAATTATGCTTCTAAATTTAATTTTCGATTAAAAACACAAGGCTTTATAACCTTGTGCTTTTACATGTGAAATATATAATTTTTTTAAATAATTCGCCCTATTTTTGAGTGTGAATATTAATGAGATTTATATAATATTAAATATTTTGCAACTCAAAAGCGAAACCGTTAGAAAAAAACATAAAGCATTTTGTTCTAAAGTAAATTAATACTATCAAGTATAAAAGAATATTAATGGAGTAAAAGCATCTGAATTCTAAATAATTTTTACGATTTGGAGGAGAGTTCTGTGATAAAGAATAATATAAGTTCCATCATATATCATATTTTTATTCGTATATTATATCCTCTTTCAATGTTTTGTATTGGATTTAATTCTTCATTACCAAGGTCAGAGCAGGAACGCTTATCAAGGGGGACACTAAACAACTTCAAATCCTGGGCAATCTTTTTTGTTATTATAATGTTATACCTTATTTTTGGCTTCTTTTTAAAAAACTACGAAAACAAGTTGAAAAGCTTTTTGTCTGTAAGTGTAATAAGTATTATTGGGCTATTACTTATGAGTACAGGCTTACTTGGAATCCGAAGAATTACTGATTTTTATATATATTATTTTCTTTTATTTTCATTTGATATTCCTACAATCGGAATCACTAAAAGAATTGCCATTACTGATTTTAGAACTCTACTTTTTAGCATTATTTTTGCATTACTGCCAAGTTTCATAATATGGATCGGTATTGAAACAAAGAGAAGTATAGGTAAAGGGATAAATTCCATAACAAAATAAACAATATCTTCTGATTGGTTTAGTATATATGGTATACTAATGTAAAAATACAGGGATAGTGAGGACATGGTATGAAATTAGTTTGTATTGGTGACAGCTTAACCTATGGATATGGAGTTTCATCAAAATCCTGCTGGACAGAACTTTTAAAAAGGCATCTTAATATGGATGTAATAAATAAAGGCATAAACGGAGATACCACTCCCGGAATTCTTTCCAGATCCTATAAAGATATAATCGAAGAAAAGCCGGATTACGTAATTATTATGGCCGGTACAAATGATATGCTTATGGAACACCATCTGGATTCTGTTAAAGCTAACATTAAATTATTAATAAATGAAGCTAAAGAAAATAACATAATACCAATAATCGCATTACAGCCGCAAATAATACCGGAGCTGGCAAAGACTTACTGGGATGAAAATATTAATTATGAAAAAGTGAATCTTAATTTATCAGATTATATTATTTGGGTTAAAATATATTCTGAAGATAACAATATAACCCTTGTAAATTTTTATGACCGCTTTGTAAGCCAAAATAATATGAAAAGCCTGTACAGTGATGGAATTCATCCAAATGCTGAAGGACACAAATTAATGTTCAATACAGCCGCTGAAATATTGAACAAAATAATTTGAGGTGCCACCCAATTCACAGTTTACATTTTATCTGTTATCCAGTTCATTACATTCATAAAAATCATGGCAATCACATTAATATAGCAAGAAAAAGCATCTCAAAGGGATGCTTTTTCTTATAGTAATTATTTATTTTTAATTTAAGCTTATTTTCTAAACAGAACTTCATCTTCCTAGTGCATATAAGTTCCTTATATCTGTATATTAAAAATCATGACACAAAGTCCCAGCACAGCAACATAGAAGGCTGAAAAATAATATAACCGGGTAAGTTTTTTCTTATGGATATAAAAGAGCACCGTACTGATAATAACAGCTCCAATCCCGATAGTAATCCACTTAGAATACTGATATAGGCTTAAGCCCTCCATCACAATTAGTACCATAAGCAGCATTGCCAGAAAGGACGCTTTAATTATTTCGTTCAGCCGTGAGCGGAAAACAAGCCATGAAATTAAAAAGATCAGAAGCAGGTATAACACTCTGTAAGTAGCAGGAGGAGCTGCATTCTCTGAAATGCCCAAAACTCTCATTGAACCGTTAATCACAATTGCTGCCAGTATGAATGCCAGATTGAATAGAATAAATCCCCCTGCCGCCACTGCAAGAACGGAAAGTGCATTTTTCTGATAAGGTTTCAGTTTCATTTATATTTCCCTCCCTTTATGTGCCACCCAGTTCACTTTTCACATTTTATCTGCTTGCTATAATCCAGTTCCTTCGCTGAGCAGCCCAATTTTTAATAATTCTGCAATGCCCAATCATAACATTTCTGTTTAATCATCCTCTTATATTTATTGTACAATTATTTATAACAAATGTCATATAAAAATGTAATTTAACTCACTGTTTTCACGGGCTGGCAGCCGGTATTATAACATTAGAAAAAGGATTTGGAGGTTAAAAATAAAAAAACATATTGGAATAATGATTTCATTATTTCTCTGTTTTTTTGTAAGCTATTTTTTATTTATGACAACAATAAGATTCCATATTATACAGCTGCCCTAAATAAATATCATAAATTATGCCCATAATATATTTACAATCAGCTATTATTTAATAATTTTGAGGGGATGATTTATTATATTAAACAATAAGACAATCCGGATCTTAATAATAATAAACCTGCTTTTTTTATCCATAATCCTTTTCAGCAGAATACATTTTATTTTTAAGATAATAAGAATCTTATATAAATGCATTTTAGTTCCTGTAATTATTTCAGTATTTCTTTTCTATATAATAAAACACTTGAACAACATATTTAAACAAAGGGGCATCAGTAATGGTCTTTCCTCCCTGCTTACCCTGATTATCAGCCTTACTTCTGCTTCTTTGATTTTATATTTCTTTATCAGATATGCCTTATCAGAGTTTAATGGATTGGCTAAAAATATTAAGAATCTTAGTCCTGACACCAGCACCATTACCGGTGAAAACCCTATAAATTCCATTATTAAAGAAATTTATAAATCTTTTAATATTAATGAACTGGTTAAAATAGCTAATAAAACAATGACTTCTTATACACAAAAGCTTCAAGGCAGCCTGTATAAGAATATAAATGGCATTGTTGATGTGTTTTCCAAAATTCTATTGGTGCTGCTGATCTTGTTTTTCCTTTTAAAGGATTGTTCTAAGTTTAAAGATAAATTTATAGATTTGTTCCCTGAAAAATATAAAGATTTTTTATCTGAAACACTTTATGATGTGGATATGGCCTTAAATGCCTATGTAACCGGCCAGCTGAAGGTAGCACTTTCCCTGTCTGTCATGATATATACAGGCTATAAGATAATAGGCATGCCAAATGCACTCATATGGGCTTTCTTTACATTTATTTTAGGTTTTATACCTTTTATAGGTTTTTTTATATCTATGATAATTCCATCAATCATAGCTATAAGCAAAGGTCTGCCTATGATAATTAAGCTTAGTATAGTATTTATTACTGTACAGACATTAAAAGGAAGAGTAGTTGTTCCGCTGATTATGTCATCAGCATTAAAAATACATCCTCTTAC
>JAJBWD010000460.1:0-4303 GCA_032907345.1 Bacillota bacterium
CGTCGGTATATTTCTCTAACCTGTCCAGAATATTTTTTCTATTGGAGAAAAATAAACAATATATGCTGATGATTAATAATGTAACTGTTAGGAATACTCCAATATATATTAAATTTATCATATTTAAGGCCTCCCGCTCAAATCATGCAGAGGGGATTTAAATACGCTAGCTGGTAGAATTTCTCCTCTGGCTTTTATCTTCTTAATAAATCCCGGCACTATGCCTGTAGGTATATGTTTCCCAGTAACCTGGCCTCTTTCATTAAACCCTTCCTGTTTGTAGACAAATATATCCTGAAGGGTTATTGTTTCACCTTCCATTCCTGTTATCTCTGAGATGTTAACTATCTTTCTTGTTCCGTCAAGAAATCTTGCCACATGTATAACCATGTTTATGGCAGAAGATATCTGTTCCCTGATAGCTCTTGAGGGCAGCTCCATTTCTGACATCATGACCATGGTCTCCAGCCTGGAAAGAGTATCTCTTGGACTGTTGGCATGAACGGTGGTTATGGAACCATCGTGTCCTGTATTCATTGCCTGAAGCATATCTAAGGCTTCTGCGCTTCTGACTTCACCTACAATAATTCTATCCGGTCTCATACGGAGTGAATTAACCACTAAATCTCTTACATTAATCTTTCCTTTTCCTTCAATATTTGCCGGTCTGCTTTCCAAAGTGACTACGTGCTTCTGCTGAAGCTGCAGCTCTGCAGCATCTTCAATTGTAATTATTCTTTCATTATGAGGTATGAAGGAAGATATTACATTGAGCAGGGTAGTTTTCCCGCTGCCTGTACCTCCTGATACTACTATATTTATTTTTCCTCGGACACAGGCTCTTAAAAAGGTACTCATATCGTGATTCAGTGTGCCAAAAGATATCAAGTCTTCCAGAGTAAAAGGATCAGCTGCAAATTTTCTTATGGTTATTGTGGGCCCTTTAATGGCAAGTGGAGGAATAATAATATTTACCCTGGATCCATCAGGAAGCCTTGCATCTACCATGGGAGAACTTTCGTCAACCCTTCTTCCCAGAGGCGTAATAATTTTTTCAATAGTATTCATAACATGCCGATCATCTCTGAATGTAATTTCAGTTCTTTCAATTTTACCGGCTTTTTCTACATAAACATTATCCGCTCCATTTACCATGACCTCTGATACTGTAGGATCATTCAACAGCTTTGTAATAGGTCCATATCCAAATATTTCGTCCATTACATAATAAGCAGTCTTCTGTTTATCTCCAAGAGAAAGGTGGGTTTTATTTTTATCCAGTATTTCATTAATAGTTCCTAATGTTTCATCAAGAATATTTTTTTTTTGCAGAGAATCAGTTTTTTCAGGGTTAATATCGGTGCTGTCAATAATTTTATTTAAAGCTTCATCAGCCAGCTTTTGAAGATCTTTGCTTCTTCTTACTACAGAGATATCAAATTCATTTTCTTCATTTTTAGTGTTTCCAATTCCATTTATTCCAAATGAATCAAAGGTCATTTACTCCCACTCCCCTTCTCTGTCTGCTGATACTTCAGAATCATGGATAATATTTTTAGCAAGATCCATAAATTCTTTTCCCATACCACTTTTTACATTTTTTAAAGCTACAGGTATGCCTTCATTTAAACATGTTATTGCAGTCTTATAGTCAAAGTTAATAACTCCATAAATATTTTCATTTAAGGTGGTTTCAACATCCTTTGCTTTTATCAAGCCCTTGGAATCAGCACGGTTTAAAATAATCCTGATTTTTGATTTAGGATAGTTTAAATCATTTAATGTAATCAAAGCTGTTTTTATATTTTTTATTGTTGAAACTTCCGGCGTTGTAACCAAAAATAATTTATCAGCAACTACAAATGCAGGATTAACCGGTTCGTAAAATCTTGCAGGCATATCTATAATAATATAGTCAAAAGATTTCTGCAGTGTCCTTAGAATTATTTCTATATGATCCGCATTAATGAATTCAGATATCTGTGGTTTTCCATTAGAAGGCAGTATCATTATCCCTGATTCATGAGGTATTAAATAGCTCTCAATTAAGTCCTGGTCAATATTCTTTATATCATCAACTACATCTGATATAGTAAATTTTGGTACAATATTTAATGCCAAGGCATCATTGCCAAAGTCCAGGTCCAAGTCTACCAAAACCACCCTTTTTCCTGACTGCTTTTGAAGGGCCACGGCTAAATTTGTTGCTAAGAACGTTTTTCCAACACCGCCTTTAGTGCTGAACATGGTGATAACTTCCCCCAGATGGGATTGTTTCTTCAATTTCACAGTACTTTCCCTGTGAATTACTAACTTTTTCTTTAATAATTCATGAGCTCTGTATATGGTGTCTACAAGCTTGGCAGGTGTAAAAGGAGAAACTAATACATCCTTGGCTCCTGAAAATAAAGCTTTATGGATTATTTCTTCTTTAAATTCTTCTTCTATAATTATTACTGCAGCTTCAGGGTATTCTGCATTTACTTTTTCTGATACCTTGTAACCATCACCGGAAGCATTTGCTCCAATTAATATAACATCAGCTTCTTTTTCCTCCAGCTTTCTGAAAATTTCCTCTGTAGAATCCGCTTCACCAACTATTTTTATATATTCCACATTAGAAAGTATATTAATGATGTTGTTTCTCTGCTCCTGCATAACCTCAGCAATTATAATTTTTATATTATCCATTTTGTCACCTCTCCTTATAGGATGAAAAGTTATCTGAATTATAATAACTTAAATCAGCTTTTCCTTTATCCACCGGATTACGAAGTGTCATATATAAAGATCCTTCTGATACTGCAAATGCAAGTACTTCTGCTTGTGCTGGATTAACAAATACCGTAATTGAAACTGGAAGAGCTTCTTTTCCGTCATCAGATGTTTTGATTATGCTGCCTATAGCTGCAACCTCAATATTTTGCAGCTGGGTATAGGTGGTAGGTACCGGATTAATTTCCTTTTTATTATATGTGGCTAATATATCTATCTTATCTCCCACATTTATATAGCCTGCAACACCTGTAATTTCACTGGAGGGTATAGTAACAGCTCTCATCTTATTTGGAACTCTGTATGCTAAATTAGATTTCGAAGTGTCTGTAACTACTCTGCTTACAAGTACCTGCTCTCCTTTTATTATTTCCGAACTGGTAGTTTTACCTATCACCTTTTCAACATCTGTTAAAGCTTCAGGATGAACTGATTCAGTAGGCACAGATTTCAGTTTAACCATATCAGCAGTTATCTGAACATTAGCCGGTATTATATTGGCCGCCACTACTACTTTTGAATATGAAGTCTGGATTTTCTCACTGCTGGTAAGACTTTTTAGATAGAAACTAAGTCCTATTACAGTAACCAGTCCAATTAAAATAGCAAAAATTAAAATCTTCTTGTTAATTTTCAATTAAATCATTTCCTTTCAATTTAAAATAGTATGTTTATAATTTTTTTATTCAATTTTCATTTGAGCTATAGCTTTTATATTAACGATGCCATTTGATGGAAGTATGGTACCATTAAAAAATCCGGTGAGAGTCTTATTTTCAGCGGTCACTTTTACCGTGGCAATTCCTCCGCTATAACTAAAATCCCCTGGTTTTATTGTAATATTAGTTAATCCTCCAACTCCTTCATATTTTTGTACAGCAGCTAAGGCTTTACTATAAGCAGTTACGGAATCACATACAACCGAAGTTCGTGCTCCTTCTCTAGCTGCATTAGTTAATGTTATCTGTCCGTTTAAAAGCCATCCAAATTCAATTATTCCGAGAATTATAAGAATTAAGACAGGCAAAATTAGTGCAAATTCAACTAATGATTGACCTTTTGTATTATTTTTTAATTCTAATATTTTTTTCATTTAATCCCCTCTTTAATTTATGTTGACTAATTTTAAAGATGTAAATATGTGCTATAATTCCACCATAATGTAAACAATGTGCCAAGAGCTATTGCCAAACCATAAGGCACATATAGTTTTTCATTAGCTCCAGTAAACTCTGAATTGGAATAGGCAAATTTCTTTAGTTTATTACCTAAATTACTTTCATTACTAAAATTTATATTAAATAAGATATATCTTACTAAACCAATAAAATATTTTCTAAAATAGCTGAATATTTTTTTCTTATAAATTAAATAGCCTATTACTACAATAAGCCCTGCTGCAGAAGAAAATAATGTAGCCATAACTGTAAACATGAATCCCTTTAATACTCCAATAGCTGCCATAAGTTTTACATCTCCTGCTCCAATTAATCCTGAAGCAAAAGGAATGAAGAATACAGCTATACCA
>JAJBWD010000461.1:0-7386 GCA_032907345.1 Bacillota bacterium
ACTGAGGAGAAATCATCCTGTGCTCCTGGTACTATAATCAGCTGTGATAAAACAGGAATAAAGGCAGCAGCTTTAGATAAAAATATACTTATAGAGGATATTCAAATGGAAGGCGGTAAAAGGCTCACTGTTTCAGAATATATTAAAGGCCATGAAATAAAAACAGGAGAAATACTGAAGTGATTTTAAAATAAGGAGAGGATATTATGTTTTATGACAGTTCAATAATTATATTAATTCCGGCTCTTCTTCTTTCCCTATGGGCTCAGGTAAAAGTTAAATCCGCCTTTGCCAGATATAAAGAGGTAAAAAGCTCCATGGGTTATACCGGAGCAGATGCAGCAAGAGCTCTTTTAGATTCCAATGGACTCTCAGATATTCCAATAGAAGTAATAGGAGGCAGCTTAACAGACCATTACGATCCTTCATCCAGAAAAATGAGATTGTCTCAGGAGGTATACTATGGAAATTCCATAGCAGCCATCGGTGTGGCAGCTCATGAAACAGGTCATGCCATTCAGGATAAAGAAGGATATGCACCTCTTAAATTTCGCATACTGATGGTTCCTGCAGTAAATATAGGACAAAGTTTTTCCTGGATTTTATTTATTATAGGAATATTTATGGGACTCAGCCCTCTTGTTAATTTTGGAATTATTCTTTTCTCAGCAGTTGTTCTGTTTCAGCTGATTACACTGCCTGTAGAACTGGATGCTTCAAGAAGGGCAATAAAGATATTAAGCGGAAGAAGCATACTGGTTGGAGATGAAATTTATGGCGCAAAAAAGGTTTTAAGTGCCGCTGCCCTTACCTATGTGGCTGCAGCCTTAACTGCAGTAGCTCAGCTTCTGAGACTTTTAATTATTGCAAATAACAGAAGGGATTAGTATGGGAAACGTTAGATTTGAGGCAATAAATGTACTGGATAAGGTATTAAATAAAGGTGCTTACTCTAATCTGGCCTTAGACAGCGGTATTAAAAAAGCCGGACTAAGCTCACTTGATAACGCCCTTCTTACAGAAATAGTTTATGGAACCTTAAAGTATAAATATACCATAGACACCATATTAAAAGAATATCTTAAGGATATGGAAAAAACAAATAAAGGTATATTAAACATTTTACGAATATCCATATTCCAATTAAAATATTTAGATAAGATTCCTGATTTTGCAGTTCTTAATGAAGCAGTAAACTTAGCTAAAAAGGTTTCTGCTCCTCATTCAAAATTAGTAAACGGAGTATTAAGAAACTATTTAAGAAACAGCAAAAAAATAGAATTTAAAGATAAAGTTCTGGATATGTCATTTAAATATTCCTTCCTTCCCTGGATGACTAAATTATTTATAAAACAGCAGGGAGAGATGGAAGCTGAAAATATTCTGGAAGGCTTAAATAAGACTCCCGGAATAAATGTAAGGGTAAACAGGCTTAAAACAAACTTTGAAGAAGCTTATAAAGAGCTGAAGGATTTTGGATATCAGGTAAAAAAAGGGAGTGTATCTCCCTATTCAATCAATATAACTAATGGAAAAAGCATTGAATCAAATCCTTTATTCAGTAAAGGATATATAACAGTTCAGGACGAATCTGCCATGCTGCCTGCAGAAATATTAGATTTAGATGGAGAAATGACAGTCCTTGATATGTGCAGTGCTCCCGGGGGAAAAACCACAGAAATAGCAGAGATCATGGAAAACCGGGGAAAAGTTTATGCATTCGATCTATACGAAAATAAGCTTAAGCTGATTAAAGAAAGCTGTGACAGGCTTGGTATAAAAAATGTGGAAATAAGTAAATGGGACGCCACAATCATAAATAATGAATTTATTAATAAAGCTGACAGGGTTCTTCTTGATGTTCCCTGCTCAGGGCTTGGCATTATCAGAAAAAAGCCGGAGATAAAATGGAATAAAAATATTGATGAAATAAGCAGCCTGATTAATATTCAAAGAAGAATACTGACAAATGGAAGCAGATATTTAAAACCGGGAGGCATATTGGTGTATTCCACCTGTACTTTAAATAAAAATGAAAATGAAGATAATATTAATTGGTTTTTAGAGAAAAATAAGGATTATGAAGCAGTAAAAATAGATTTGCCATCTTTTCATAATTTTCATAACACTTCCGAAGGATATCTTACCATATTTCCGGATGAATATATGGATGGTTTTTTTATGGCAAAATTAAAAAAAATAAAGCAGGTACAGTATGAATAATATACTTGATTATTCCTTGTCAGAATTAAAACAGTGGCTGAAAGAAAATAATATTGAAGAATATAGAGGAAAGCAGATATTTAAGTTTCTATACAGCGGCATATCTGATTTTAATCTATATAATAATATACCAAAAGCATTAATAAATAAGCTTTCGGAAAATTTCTATGCAGATATTCCAAAGATAGTTAAAATATATGAATCTAAAAATAAAAGCACTAAAAAACTGTTATTGTCCTTTAAAGATAATAATATAATTGAAACCGTACTTATGAAATATGAATACGGCTATTCCATATGTGTATCTACTCAGATAGGCTGCCGCATGGGATGCAGTTTTTGTGCCTCAGGACTTGATGGGCTTGTGAGAAACCTGACTTCCGGTGAGATTATGGCTCAGGTTATTGCAGGGAATAAAGTACTTAATGATAGGGTGTCCAATATAGTTCTTATGGGCAGCGGAGAACCCCTGGACAATTATGACAATGTACTTAAGTTTATTGAAAATGTATCAAAAAAAGAAACTCTTAATATTGGTGCCAGACATATAACTCTGTCTACCTGCGGCATCGTTCCAAATATAATAAAACTTGCTGATAAAAAAATGCAGCTTACACTGGCCATATCACTTCATGCCTTCAATGATGATAAGCGAAAAGAATTAATGCCTATTGCAAATAAATATGCAGTTAAAGAAATAATTGAAGCCTGCAGATACTATATAGATAAAACAAATAAGAGAATAACCTTTGAGTATGCCTTAGTTAATGATAAAAATGATTCAATCCCAGACGCAGAGGGTTTATCTGATCTTCTTTCCGGGATGCTTTGTCATGTAAATCTTATTCCTGTTAATTATGTTTCAGAAAAAAATCTTTCAAAATCAAATAAAGATAGTATAATTAAATTCTGTGAGGTCCTTAAAATGAATAATATAAATTATACAATAAGAAGAGAAATGGGAGAGGATATTAATGCTGCCTGCGGACAGCTGAGAAGGGGTTATTTAGAAGAAAAGGGGGAAAATAATGGCTGAAGCAATAAGTGATATAGGAAACTTTAGAGATATCAATGAAGACTATTTAGGTTTCACTCAGCATAATGATGAAAAACTATATGTTATAGCTGATGGCATGGGCGGCCATAATGCAGGTGAAGTAGCCAGTAAATTAGCCGTTGATACATTAGTTAATGGATTTAAGAATGAATTTATTGATGAAGAAGACACAATCAGAAGCCTAATAGTTGCTGCCAATGAAAAAATATATGAACTTTCTCACTGCAAAGAAGATTATAATGGCATGGGTACTACCATAACAGCCTGCATTATAAAAGGAAATAAAGTTACCATTGGCAATGTAGGGGACAGCAGCCTCTACATTATAAAAAATAATATAATTAAAAAAGTAACTAAAGATAATTCATATGTACAGGAGCTTTTGGATAAAGGGAAAATATCAATGGAGGAAGCAAAAAATCATCCGAATAAAAACCTGATTACTAGGGCACTGGGAACAGCTTCTTCAATTCAGGTAGACATATATAAGCTTTCTTCTGATGGAATAAAATATATCCTGCTTTGCACTGATGGATTATCCAATGAAATAGAGCCTTTTGAAATATATGAAATTATTAATAACAATAATGCAAAAGAAGCCTGCCACCTTTTAGTAGAAAAAGCTAAAGCAAATGGCGGAAGGGATAATATATCCCTTATATTAGTTGAAGGAGATGAATAAGTTGGCTTTCGAAATTCTTAATAACAGATATGAAATTATTGAAAAAATAGGCGAAGGTGGAATGGCAATTGTATACAAGGCAAAGGACAGCCTTCTTAACAGATATGTAGCAATAAAAATTTTAAAAGATGAGTTTGCAAGCAATAAAGAATTCCTCCAAAAGTTTAAAAGAGAAGCAACAGCTGCCGCCAGTTTGTCTGATATAAATATTGTAAATATATATGATATAGGCTCAGATAAAGATGTAAATTATATTGTAATGGAGTATATAAAGGGTAAAACTTTAAAGCAGATAATTAAAGAAAATGGACTAATAAAACAGGATAAGGCAATAAAGATTGCGGTTCAGATAGCCAAGGCACTGGATTGTGCTCACAGCCATGGTATAATTCACAGGGATATTAAACCCCATAATATAATGATAAATGAAAATGGTTTAGTTAAGGTTACGGATTTTGGAATTGCAAAAGCAGCTTCAAGTTATACCATAACTAATACAAAAGAAGTAATAGGCTCAGCTCATTATTTTTCACCGGAGCAGGCCAGGGGAAGTTTTGTTGATTTCAGAACAGACATATATTCCTTAGGCATAGTTTTGTATGAAATGGTGACAGGAAGTCTTCCCTATGATGGAGACAGTCCTGTATCAATTGCCCTTAAGCACCTTCAGGAAAAAGTAATTGAACCAAAATTTTTAAATGAAGAACTAAGTGATGGACTAAATAATTTAATATTAAAAGCAATACAAAAAGATCCTGCTTACAGATATGCTAATGCTAAAGAAATGATTTCGGATCTTAAAAAACTGGATTTAGATCCGGACACATTAATTGAGTTTAATAATGACAGCTTAGATGAGACGAGAGTTATGGAACCAATAAGTATGGACGATGAAGTGAAAAAAACCAATAAAAATAGTAATAAGAATAAGAAAAAGATAACAATCATAATACTTTCACTTTTATTAGTTCTTCTGGGAGTTTTTCTTACAATAAAATTTGTTTTTTACGGAAACAGCAGTAAAAATATGGTTCAGGTTCCTAATGTGCTTGGCATGGATAAAGATACTGCTCAGGCTGAAATTGAAAAGGCGGGGCTTGTTTTTGTTCTTGATTCAAAGATAAGCAGTAGTTATGATACTGATAAAGTTGCAAAAACTTCACCGGAAGCCGGAACCAGCTTAAAGAAGGGCTCAGAAGTACAAGTCAATTTAAGCGACGGGAAAGAGGAAGCAACAGTTCCTGATGTGACTAACATGTATATTGACTCAGCTAAGGAAATATTGAAAAATTATGGATTTGAAACAGGTAATGTAACCTATGAAAATTCTGATACAATAGCTGTAAATAATGTAATTAAACAGAGCATAGATGCTAAAAGCCAGGCTCCAAAGGGATCCGCAGTTGATCTTGTAGTGAGTAAGGGTGAAGACGTAACAGTTATTAAAGTTCCGAAGCTTTAAGGCAAAACTTTAAGTGATGCTAAAGGCAGCATTGAAGCTATAGGCTTGACCTTAGGAAAAGCAGAACCTTTTGAAACTAACGACAAAAGTTTAGATAATGTTGTTTTTCAGCAGGATATACCGGAGAATACTGAAGTTGCAAAAGGGCAGACAATAAATATTACCTACTATACTTATAAGAATACAACAGTCAAAGTGCTGCCATTTAATGGCAAATCATATGGAAGCATTAAAGATGATGAAATGCAGGCTATGCTTGATCAGGGATTCACTTTTAAATTATTGGATGAAAGCGGGAATGCTTTTAAAAGTGAATCTGATATTCCAGATACTGCTGTTGTAATAAATCAGACACCAGCTGCAAACACTCAGTCAGCACCTACTCTTATTACACTGACATTAAGAACAAAGTAGGAGGGTAAATGATTGGCAGAATAGTAAAAGCAATTGCCGGATTTTATTATGTAGATGGGGATGGAAAAATTATTGAATGTAAAGCAAGAGGGGTATTCAGAAATAATAAGATTTCACCTCTTGTAGGAGATATGGCTGATATAGAAATCGATAATGGAAAAGGAGTTATAAATTCAATCTTAAAGAGAAAAAATGAATTTATAAGACCTGCAGTTTCAAATATATCACAGGTATTTCTTGTATTTTCTTACAGAAGCCCGGATATAAATGAAGACCTTCTGAACAAGTATTTGCTTCTTTGTGAGGAAAAACAGGTAAATACCCTTGTTATATTCAATAAATCAGATTTAGCAAGTGATATTAATACAAAAATTACGGATATGGTAAAATCAGCAGGATACGAATACATTTCAATTAATGCTAAGGGAGAAGATAACCTATATACTTTAAAGGAAAGGCTGAAGGATAATATTACAATGCTTTCAGGACCTTCCGGAGTAGGAAAATCAACTCTTTTAAACAAGCTATTAGGCAGAGAAAAGATGGAAACCGGTGAGATAAGTGAAAAAATTAAAAGAGGCAAAAATACTACCAGGCACTGTGAGCTGATCAGCATAAACGGCGGACTTATGGCTGATACTCCCGGGTTTTCATCAATTAATACTGATTTTATTACTAAGGAAAATATTAAGGATCTTTTTCCGGAGTTTAGAGAATATAACGGCCGATGCAGGTTTACCAGCTGCAGTCATAATAAAGAAATAGGCTGCCTGGTTAAAGAAGCAGTGGATAATGGAAAAATAAATAAACTAAGATATGAATTTTACATTAAAGAATTAGATGAGATAAACAGCAGGAGGGAATGGAAATGATTAAAATCGCACCGTCAATTTTATCTGCAGATTTTGGAATACTGGGGCAGCAGCTTAAGGAACTGGAAAGGTATGGAGCAGACCTGGTTCATATAGATGTTATGGATGGAATATTTGTACCTAATATTTCTTTAGGATTGCCGGTTATTAAAAGCATAAGAAAGGATACTAAGCTTTTGTTTGATGTTCATCTTATGATAGAAGATCCGGATAGATTCATTGAAGATTTTGCAAAAGCCGGGGCTGACATTATAACAGTGCATTACGAAGCCTGCAGACATTTAGACAGAACCATAGAGCTTATAAAAAGCTTTGGCATAAAAGCAGGAATAGCTCTGAATCCCGGAACAAATGTGGATTCTATAAAAAATCTTATAAAAAAGACCGACATGGTTTTAATTATGACAGTTAATCCGGGCTTTGGAGGGCAAAAATACATAGATTACTCAGATGATAAAATTAAAGAGGTTAAAGAATATAAAGAAAAATATAATAAGGATCTTTTAATTGAAGTGGACGGAGGCATTACAGAAGATAATATTAAAAGAGCAGTATCCTCAGGAGCTGAAGTAATAGTTGCCGGTTCCTCTGTATTTAAAAACGGAGAAAAAGAAAATAATATTAAAAAAATTAGAGCACCAAATCCAAAGCAAATACATAGATATCGCACAAATGA